>DATJDP010000139.1:0-35714 GCA_035497355.1 Flavipsychrobacter sp. | reverse complement strand
AGCCTCAATGAAGTCTCCCCATGGGATTAAACCATTTATGCCGTCAAAATCAGCCTTCTTTGTCAATGTATTCAGCACCATGTCGTATTCTATAACGGTGCCTTTGTTATACACACCGCCGCTGGACATCAATCCGTAAAGTTTTCCATTACTTGCCTTTATTAGCGTTCCATATGCAGTCCATCCTTTTATACTATCAAGATCTATTTTTTTAGTAAGGGTATTTGTGGCAATATCGTATTCCACAATGCTTCCATGATTGGTTGCACCTCCATTTGGTGTCATCGCGTAAAGTTTGTCTTTCATTCCTTCCACAAATGAACCATAAGGTTGCCCTCCGGTTCCGTTGAAACCCGTATCAAAATCAGCTTTTTTTGTTAGCACCCCGGTTAGAATATCATATTCCACAACTGTCCCGATGGAACCAGAACCGACATCTCCATCACTCATCATTGCATAAAACTTGCCATTTGAAGCTTTAATAAATGAACCTTCTGGATAATACCCCAGACCGGTTCCTGGCGATAAGTTTGCAATGTTGGTAAGACTATTGGTACCGACATTATATAGAAAAACGCTACCATGAGCGCTCGCTCCCCATGTAGTCGTGCCCAAAAGCAATTGAGCGTGCAGACGGGCAAATGAAAAAACGGTAAGCAAAAGAGCCGTGCTTAACGCTATAATGTTTTTAAAACTAGATTCAATTTTTCTGATCAGACAGTGTAAGCCGATTTTCATGGGTCTATTATTTTGTAAGATTAGGAACAATGAATATACAACAATTCCTTTTCGGATAATAGTACATTGCCAGAATGAAGCCGAAGTGCTTTTTCTGCCGCCTTATTTCTTATGATATTCAATAACACACGCTGTCGCCCGTGTCAAAATCAGATAACGATTATAAGTGTTATTATAATAGCAAAGACAATAATCCAGAAGGGCACCATAGGGTTAATACCATGCATGGAAAGCCATAGGGTCAAACTGAAGTCGTGCGATTTATCTGCGAAGCCGCCATGTGTACCTCGGTCCTCATGCACGGGCTCCCAAAGGTTGTCCTTGCGGTCAGGACTTTTGGGTTGGTCGGTCTGTTGCCCTTTTATTCCCGTTGTAGCAAGTACGTGATCTGCATACCAACTGGCTATCTTATCCCCTAAAATTGCTTTGTAGGTAGGGTAGCCGATCAGTAATTCTTTGAGGTGGTGGTGGGCCGCATATACTATTCCTCTTGCGGCCACTTCGGGAGTATAGATCTTTCCCATAGGTCGCGGCTTATTAGGAAGTTTGCTAAGCACCCACCCAAACTGGGTTGTGTCCATTGCCGGCAGCTGCACCATACAAGTATGAATCTTGCTTTTTTCGGCCATCAATTCGCAACGCAGCGAGTCATAAAAGCCTTGTATACCATGCTTCGCTCCGCAATATGCAGATTGTAAGGGAATGCCACGATAGGCAAGGGCAGACCCTACAAGGATAATACTGCCTCTGTTGCGAGGTATCATTCTCTTGAGTGCCGACATAGTACCATATACCTGTCCCAGATAAGTAACTTCCGTAACCCGGCGAAACTCATCCGGCTGTATTTCCTTAAACATAGCGAAGACGCTGTTCATAGCATTGTTCACCCAAACATCTATTGGCCCGAATGTGAGTTCTGTTTTTTCTGCTGCTGCTTCCACTTGTACGGGGTCTCCCACATCTGTCGGTATAATGAGGGCAGTTCCACCGAGTTGCTCTACTTCTTGTTTTGTCCCTTCCAACTGTGCCATACCGCGGGCGAGCAAAGCTATTTTGGCGCCCTGTTTTGCAAACTCATGCGCTGTAGCTCTTCCCACGCCGCCTGAAGCGCCGGTAATCACAACAACTTTATTTCTAAATACATCTTCCATTAGTTAAGGATATCTTTTTTTAATCGTTTGAAGAATAGGCGATTGTTGACAAAAGCGCATTGGCATCTTGTCTGGAATCCAGCCGCGTGTGTTGTACTACTATAGGTACATCTGATATGATAGTACTTGCATAATCGGTTCCTTTGGGTATCGGCTCCGGATCTTTCAGATTGTTGAAACGCACATGTTTCGTACGGTTTGCCGGAACGGTGATCTTGTATGGCCCTGCTGGTTCCCTGTCGGAGAAAAACACGGTAATCTCAACATGGGCATCTTTTTCACCACTGTTTAGCATACATGCTGTTTCGTGACTTAACATAGCTGGTTCGGGTCCGGTACTACCATCGGGAATGTAGCCTTCAGCAATGGCCCAATGTGTCTTTCCAATCGGTTTCATGTTTTTATAGTTTGTTTTTTCTTTAAATAAAAGGATGGATGGAAAATTCCGCCCAATAGCTTAAAATTTATGCCCCTGTTATTGCAAATGGTACAGTTTTGTTGCCCTGATAGTCATCGTTTATTTCTAAAATTCTTTTACTATGGCAAATGACTATCGTGCTCACCGCACTACAGGAAACGATTGGCGTGAAGATGCCGGCTACAATCAGCATTATGGCAACAGTGGACGTCATCGCGGTAACCGCAACTCTGACAGTGATTACGTTTACCGGAACAACGACAGATATACAAGTTACAATCATTTAGATGAGGATCGTTACCATCCCTCCAATTATGGCTACGGGTCAAACTTCGGAACGGGAAGCTATCCGGCCAGCAGCTACAAGGTGAATACCGATCGAAACTATAGAAGGAATGACTATTATGGCGTTTATAATCCCGGGTATGCCGGCTATGACCGCGATTATAGTTATGGCAGATATCCTCAGGAAGAAGGATATGGATATAACAGGCCGGAATATGAATACGGAACAAGTGATCGTGGTGATTATCAACGTCGCAACTACAGTAACTACAACAATAACTATAATCGCCAGGACGGCAATGACAGATATGAAGACAGGCGGCAAAATGACCGCGACTGGTGGGATAAGACAAGTGATGAAGTAGCAAGCTGGTTTGGAGACGAAGATGCTGAACGTCGCAGAAGGAGAGATGAGCAGCAAAGTCACCGTGGCCGTGGACCAAAAGGCTATCAACGCTCGGATGAACGCATTCGTGAAGATGTGAACGACCGCCTGACAGATGATCCATGGGTAGACGCCTCTGATATTGAAGTATCGGTGAACGACAGGGAAGTAATCCTATCCGGCGAGGTGCACGACCGTTCTTCAAAACGACGGGCTGAGGATATTGCAGAAGGGGTGTTAGGAGTTCAGAATGTTGAAAACAGAATCCGGGTAAACCAGGAAGAATATGTAAAGTTTAATGACTATAACTACCCAACTGCTACAACATCTGCAGGTTCTACCGACACTAATAGCCGCGTAGAGAACGGGAAAGCAAGAACAAGCTCAAAGACCAGCTAACGCATCTTATAAGTGAGCATATCAAGCTGCCTGAGTTCAGGCAGCTTTTTTTGTACGTTTATGAATCAAATAGATATTAGCTTTTTTACTGTAGCAGACGGAAAGGAATTGCACCGCATTGCTCCTGGAAGTTTAAAAGGCCTTTTTTGATATCTACGGACGTTTTTTGCAAGTCGCAACATTAGTTTTGCATGTACAGAAATGGTTTTTGCATGAGACAAAGGAAGTTTTGCATGTGCGAAAATGGTTTTTGCATAAGACAAAGGGGTTTTTGATTAAGACAAAAAGGCTTTTGCATAAGACAAAGGAGCTTTTGCATGTACAAAAATGATTTTTGTATAAGACAAAGGAACTTCTGCATGTGCAAAAATCAGTTTTGCATAAGACAAACGGACTTTTGCATAAGACAAATGAACTTTTGGATGTGCAAAAATCAGTTTTGCATAAGTCAAAATGGTTTTTGGATGTCCAAAAATGCCTGATAGCCTAAGGCCTGGCCCAGCAGACACCACTTCTTTTCCAGCCGGAAAATATGGATTAAAGAGAATTGTTGAATTAAACTAAATTTGCACTCCGTTTTTAAGAAAGGAATATGTTTGATAACCTGAGTGAGCGGCTCGAGTCCGCATTTAAGCAGTTGAAAGGTGAAGGTCGTATCACCGACATCAATGTAGCCAGTACTATTAAAGAGATCCGTCGCGCCCTTGTGGACGCCGACGTAAACTATAAGATAGCCAAGGAGTTTACCGATAAGATAAAGGATAAGGCCATGGGGGAGAAAGTGCTATCAGCCGTTTCTCCCGGCCAATTGATGGTAAAGATTGTGAAGGATGAGCTGGCCGAACTGATGGGCGGCACTGAAAAGGAAATTGATCTTAGTGGTAAGCCATCCGTTATCTTAATAGCAGGACTGCAGGGTAGTGGTAAGACTACCTTTTCAGGCAAACTTTCCAATTTTTTAAAGAACAAAAAGGGTTTGAACCCGCTTCTCGTTGCAGCGGATATCTATCGTCCGGCAGCCATCGAGCAGCTAAAGGTGCTCGGAGAGCAGGTGAAAGTGCCGGTCTATAGCGAACCAGAAAATAAAAATGCTGTAGAAATTGCACAGAATGCCATTGCTCATGCAAAACAAAATGGCAATCGGGTAGTGATCATAGATACTGCCGGTCGCCTTGCGGTTGATGAAGTGATGATGACTGAGGTGGCCAATATTAAAGCAGCCATAAACCCTCAGGAGATACTTTTTGTAGTAGACTCGATGACTGGTCAGGATGCAGTAAACACTGCAAAAGCATTCAACGATCGTCTTGATTTCTCCGGCATTGTGCTCACAAAGCTGGACGGTGACACACGCGGAGGGGCAGCAATATCCATTACCTACACGGTTGATAAGCCTATCAAGTTTGTAAGCATGGGCGAAAAGCTGGATACGCTGGATGTGTTCTATCCGGAGCGTATGGCACAGCGTATTCTCGGCATGGGCGATATTACCACCCTTGTAGAGCGCGCCCAGGCCCAGTTTGACGAAGTGCAGGCTAAAAAGCTGGAGAAGAAGATCCGTCAGAACAAGTTTGACTTTGAAGACTTTAAGGAACAACTGCAACAGATCAAAAAGATGGGAAATATCAAAGATCTGCTGGCTATGATTCCGGGAATCGGCAAAGCGATAAAAGATATTGATATTTCCGACGATGCATTTAAAGGAATAGAATCGATAATCAACTCAATGACGCCTCAGGAAAGGCAGAACCCCGACCTGATAGACGGCAGCAGGAGAAAACGCATTGCCAAGGGTTGCGGTAAAGAAGTAGCAGAGGTAAACGCGTTTATGAAACAATTTGAACAAATGCGCCAGATGATGGGGCAGATGGGAAAGATGAAAGGCATGATGCCGGGCATGGGTATGCCTGGAATGAGTATGCCGTTCGGCAAGAAATAGTCACCTCGTTGAAACGCCTTGTTATAAGGCGTTTTCACTTTTGGGTTAATATTTCTATTTTGCTGCTATGAAAATCTATAAGCTGACCGTATTGTTGTTCGCGTTGTCTGTCCTGGTTACGTCCTGCCGCATGGTGGATGTTGAGACCACATCTAATGCCGGCCCTATGGGACGTTTGAGCGTTACAAAGGAAGATATTTCGGGTACACAAACTACGAGCGTGTTCGCCTATTTCTTTAACTCAAAGGATGGACATTCGATTTTCCCGAATGAGGTGTCAATTGATGATCAGATTCTCCCTTTTAAACAGCTCAATGATACTTCGGGGTTCTATTCGCTCGATACAATAAATGGATTAGCAGAAACTTTCAGGTGGAAAGTAACAGGGAGCAGCGAACTTGACGATTTCACATATTTAGATACACGCGGCTTTCCGGCCCTGACCCAGTCATTCCAGTTTCCAACAAATGTATTTTCTAAAGATGAACGCATCATATTGAACTTACCTACAGTCAGCAACTGTACCAATTTTCGGATAGCCCTGCCTGCTCCTATCAATGCTAAACCATATGCGGTCGAGATTCCGGTAAGCCAAAAAACTTATATCATAGAACCTGAAGATATAAAGTATTATAGTGACGGCAATAAACTGTTTGTTTATATTTTCGCAATCAACAAGAAGTCGGTAAAGGAAAAAAGTAGTACCTACATGCTATATAATGAGACTGCCTTTCATGCTTTCCTAAACGTTCAATAACACGAAGAGGAAGATCCATGCCAGCTTCCTGCTTTATACTATAAACCATAACAATTTTCAAACATTTATTTCCTACAAAGGCACCCATATTTCCGTACCTTTGCACCTCTTTTAACCGTCGGGAATAAAGGGAACTCTTTTTATTCACGACCGCCAACTTAAGACTTACGACTAACAGTTATGATTTCAGTTAATAATTTATCCCTGCGCTATGGCAAACGGGTATTGTTTGAAGATGTAAATATCAGATTCACAGAAGGGAATTGCTATGGCATTATTGGTGCAAACGGAGCGGGAAAATCTACATTCCTGAAGATCGTTTCCGGAGAGATTGATCCGACTACAGGAAGAGTAGACATTTCGAAAGATCAGCGCATGAGTGTGCTGAAACAGAACCACTATGAGTTTGATGAAGTGTCTGTTTTAGAGACAGTTATGCGAGGTAATTCACGTCTTTTCGAGATAATGAAGGCGAAGGACGAGATTTACGCAAAAGAAGACTTTACCGAAGAAGACGGAATAAAAGCAGGGGAGCTGGAAGGCCTGTTTGCAGAGATGGACGGATGGAATGCAGAGAGCGATGCAGCAACACTGTTGAGCAATCTGGGCATTAAGGAGGATCTGCACTATAAGTTACTAAAAGAGCTGGACGGTAATCAAAAGGTCCGCGTGCTTTTAGCACAGGCACTGTTCGGTCATCCGGATATTCTTTTGTTAGATGAGCCGACCAACGACCTGGATCTGGAGACCATTGCCTGGCTGGAGAACTTCCTGGCTGATTATGATAAGATTGTACTAGTTGTATCGCACGATCGTCACTTTTTAGATTCGGTTTGTACCCATGTGGCGGATATTGACTTCGGAAAGATTACGATTTTTACGGGTAACTACAGCTTCTGGTACGAATCCAGCCAGTTGTTATTAAAGCAACGGACAGACTCTAATAAGAAAGCTGAAGATAAGATTGCTGAACTGAAAGAGTTTATTGCGCGATTCTCTGCCAATGCCTCCAAGTCTAAACAGGCTACAAGTCGTAAAAAAGCACTTGATAAAATAAAGCTGGAGGATATGGTGGCTTCGACCCGTAAATATCCTGCGATCCTGTTTAACAACCAGGTGCGCGAAGCCGGCGACCAGATACTGGAAGTAAAAAACCTGGAGAAATCGCTTCATGGCGAAACACTATTTAAAGGTATTTCGTTCGATGTAAAGCGTGGACAGAAGATTGCCATAGTTTCATCTAACTCACTGGCAACCACAGCATTTTACCAGATACTTGCAGGAGAAGATAAAGATTACTCAGGCGAGTTTAAATGGGGTGTTACTATTACCCCAACTTATCTTCCGGCGGATAATACCGAGTATTTTGACGGCAAAGACGAAAATCTGATTGACTGGCTGAGGCAGTATTCTGAAGAAAAAGACGAGACGTTTATTCGCGGATTTTTGGGAAGAATGCTGTTTTCAGGAGAAGAAACATTGAAAAAATGCAGCGTACTAAGCGGAGGGGAGAAAATGCGTTGTATGATGAGCAGGATGATGATGCTGAAAGGGAACCTGCTGATGCTGGATGAACCAACGAACCACCTGGACCTCGAAAGCATTACCGCCCTCAATAATGGGCTTAAGGACTTCAAAGGAACCATATTGTTCACCACCCGTGACCACGAGCTTGCCCAAACTGTGGCGGATCGTGTACTCGAATTGACACCAGCAGGGCTCATTGACCGCGAAATGAGCTTTGATGATTACCTAAATAATGAAAGAGTAAAAAATGTAAGGGCAGAGCTTTACGGCGAAGTAGTTGCATAAACTCAATATAAAACATGTGATAAATGCTCCTCATATTGGGGAGCATTTCGTTTTACCAGATTGTCATGCTAATCTACAAGTCGTTGGTGGCAAGGTTTTTACGCCATGTAAACTGCTAAACTTATTTCTACACTTTTTAAAAAGCCTGCCGTTATGAAGGGTACTCAAAACCAGCTGGAGAGATTCCGTAGCATCGCAAAAAAACTTGTTGATGAACATTCTGCGGAAGTGTTTATTAGAAGCGCAATGGGCGCAGAACGTGAAAACAGTTTGACAGATGACGTTTACTATAGCCATCTTGACATTTTGGGTAAAGAACTGAATGAACAGGCACAGCACTTTATTGGAACATATAAAGCTGTTGGCGAGGACGTAAAATCTGAGATCTGGAATACCTGCAAGAGATACATTGATCAATTTGTTCGTAGAAACCAACCAAGCTATTATTAGAATAGCGGAGAAGGGTATATTGTTAGAGCGGCTTTACGAAGCCGCTTTTTTTGATGCTGATACAATTAAATATTCCTACTTAACATAACGTAAATTATGAGTGTAAAAAATCAAATACGTTTTACAGTCCCTACTATAAAGCCAAAATTTGTCGCCTTTTCACAAGTAAGGCATCTGAACGGCTATTGATGGCTGAGCACCGAATATCTCTGTTTCTACGAATTAGCTAAACTAGTGCACATCATGGCATAATCTTGAGACGATAGTAGAAAAAGGAGTTGTGTGATGAGAAAGGTAAAAGAAGATATAGGACGAGCGGAGGTAGTATCATTTGACGTGTCAACATTGCCAGAACACGAATTACATGACCTGTTCTGCGATCTCCCCTTGAAGTCGTTAAAACATTGGCTGAACTACTACGTCAGAAAAGAGCAATATGAAGTTTGCAAGGTTATTAAAGAATACATTGACATTAAGTCAAAATAACAAAACGGGTTGCCTTTCCAAGCAACCCGTTTCTCTTTACTTCTAAAAACTAGTGAGCAATCACGATTTTATGCAGTTGTAGTAGTTTTCCCGTCCGTACAGTAACAAGATAGCTGCCGGGAGCAATGTTACTCGTGTTTATAGAATGAAAACTGCTATTGACAAAGTCGCTTCTTAACACCTGCCTTCCGGTCATATCAGAAATTAACACCACGCCAGTTGCAGCCTTTGAAAGTCGGATCTGGATAGCTTCATTCGCCGGATTTGGATAAATGCTGGCTTTCAAAGCGTTTACATCATTGACTCCGTTTATCACAGCCTTATCGTAGATGACGATATCATCAACTGCTGCTTCTACTACACTTCCCTGCCCAAGATCCTGTGCCTGAAACTTTAAAGCAATTTTCTCACTGTTCGGAAGAAAATCTTTCGTTTTAAAAATCCTTCTCCGCCATTGGTTGTCTGTTTGCCTGGTATAATCAACACTTAATATCCATGGTGTTGCTGCGCTGTCCTTAATGTAAACAGCCCAATAATCTTCGCCAGGATTACTGCCGGCGTTATTGCTATACCATCTCCAGTACTCAATTATTGGTTCTGTGAAACCGGTTAGATCGAAAACAGGTGTGATCACCGAAGTTTTTCCATTATCTACGTCGGCCATTCCTAAGGAAGATGATGTGTTCACGGCATTTCCCGTTACAAGGCATTTTCCTGTGGCGCCCAACGTATGATCAATATTGGGCTGAACGGGAATCATACCTTGTGCTGAAGATATATAAGAACCAACAGGTTTTGCCTGGATCCAGATACCTGCGAATGCATTATCGCCAGGCGCGTTTCCTATAGTCCAGCCAGAAAGTGAGCTTTCGAAGTCAATGGCAGTTTTCGCATCGAGCCCCACTCCAAACTGATACGGAATAGTAACAATAGCAAGGGATACCGATGGCTTATAATTTACCGGAAATGTAGCATTCAAAGCACCTGTATTATCATAAACTGCAAAATAGTAATCCATAATGGTACCCTCTGTCTGAGCCGGAATCTGAGCGGTGTAGTTATTACCGGAAGTATTTGTCATTGCCACTGTATCCCACTGTCCGCCACGTTGTCTGTACTGCAACATTAAAGACTGGAAAAATGCAGGTGTAGATAAGGTCAGACTTGCATTTATCGTTATTGCTGTATTTGCGGATGGATTAGCAATTTCGGTGTGTGTAAGTGCAGCATCGCTCAAAAGATAAATACCATGTCTTGCAAAGGCATTAATGATCTGAGAAAAATGCGGCGTACCATTGCTTAAGTTATTGTCGTTATCATCGCTTTGCAAGGCGGAAATAAGTACCTGATGATAAACATCGCCTTCCGTTCCGTCTGGTCCGTCGGGTGTATCGTAGTATGTGTCGGTAAAGAGCATTGACATTGTATCTACACTATTAATATTCACAGCAACATCCCACCATGCACCGGCGATAATTTCACCATCATTATGAACCTCACCGATAATGTTCTGTGGGTATACCTTCGGAAGTAAATCATACCTGCGAATAATGCCACCAAATGGCGTTGAGCCTTTTCCAAGTACAGGATCATGGGTAATACTTATACCCCATATATCAGAATTTCCTTCATTCAGTGCGCCGTTGAAGATGGTACCTGCGCCCTGCCAGCTGTAAAAATTATCTGATATGCCATGACCATATTCATGATAGATAATATCTCCACAATTGGCAAAAGAATTACACCCACCCCCTGCTTCATAAAAGTTGATGGATGAGCCATTATAGAAAGCGTTACAACTACCACTTACATCCACGTTCGTTGGCAAAGCAAAGTCCATATAAGTAAAAGTGGGATAAAAGCTTTTCATGAACTCATGTACGCGGTTCACATGGTAGTAAGCATTTACATGACGGTCGTCAGAAGGGGCGGTTGTAGGGAATGTATATACAAGGCCGTTCGTGCTGATGATATTCTGAAAATTTGGTGTAACACCGCCCGATGCTATTGCGTTTACGGTTGACCATCTTCCCTCAAGTTTCATTGTTGCCGTAATAGGGGTGACAAGAGTCGCATCATTCAGCAAGCCGGCTGTATCAGTGTAGTAATCGCTTCCACCAATTGTCACTTTAAGATTGGCAAGAGGTTCAAGCGTTGCAGGTAGCGTTGGGTTTTGTTTGTATACACTACCCTTTACTGTTTGAGTTACCGTTTCTTTTACTGTATTGAAACGGTAAAGAACAGCACCTGAAACGGCATCAACATATCCTTTTAGCTCTACAGGAATGTCCTTTCCTTGTCCTTTTATATCAAAAGCATAAGCCGGACGAAGATCGTAACCATTGTGTGCCGGCACCGGAAACCAGTACCAGTCTTGCTCTACGCTGCTTTCACTTATGGCAACGCCACTCACATCGTTCACTGCTGCTATGCGGGCATCTTCCGCGCTCATAGCAGGCGTCAGACCTGTAGCAGGCGTACCATAATTCTTCATCTGCAGACGGATAAGTTTTCCGTCGTTAGCGAATTTGAAATTCAGCTTTGAGAAGACAACCGGATGTCCGTTTATCTTCTGAGTATAGCGAATGAACGATGCTTTTGGTGATGCCGACTCCGCTGCTATCTCCCACTCTCCTCCATTCACACCAAAATCTGCAAGGTGGTTAATGAAGCAATATTGCGCCTTATCCTGAATTGTAGCTCCGGGAATGGAAAGAGCAACGCCAAAAATGTCCGTAAAGTTGCCACTCAGCTTATCAAGGGTAACATTCATTCCCGGAAAATGCTGCTGTACTTTCTGAATCTGACTTCCAGCATCCATTCTTGCATTTGCAGGAATCGAGTGAAACTTTGAAAAAGCAGATTTGCTATAGCTGATACTACCTTCTTGTGCGAACGCAGGCAAGGCAGCGATTGCTAAACCAAACGCAATTAGTTTTGATTTCATTATGGAACAGTGAGTTGATTAAAATAATATTTCCAATTCTCTAAAAGTCCTTAGAAATGCGGTATTTTCCAAATTTTAAAAGCCTAAAGCAGACAGCATTACGATGGAACGGGAAAGATTGTACATGATGGCTCTGATGCCGCCGCCGGAGCCTCTATAGTTATCCAATACTTCACTTATTGCTTTTTGTGCCCCATATAGTTAACAAAAAAATTTTTACTTTTATAAAAACCTTAAACTATGAACCGACTTTTCATTTTTTCAATTCTTGTGTTGTTTACTTTGGGAGCGTGCAATAAGGATGACAGTTCAAAACAACAGTTACCACTGCTTACTCAGGAAGGCCAAAATATTCTCGCTTGTAAAGTAAATGAACAAGTACGAATATTCAAGGGAAAGGGGTCTATTCCTCATGACGTGGGGGTTAATTATTACAGGTTTGTTGATCAGATTGTAATATCATGCAATAATGAAAGTTACGAGCATATAAGGATGACAATTCCTGTCATTCCTGATTCCGTAAAAGTTGGAGTTCGATACAATTTCAGTAAAAGTGAAATAATAAATCCTTACGCGTCTTATTACAAAGGAAATGGGTCGATTGTATATATGACGGATATACAATCAGGCTTCATAGAATTTACGAGGCTTGATAAGAGTATTGCAGCAGGCATATTTGAGTTTACCGCCCATTATAATAATGATTTAGTAAAAATCACTGAAGGACGCTTTGATATAACTAACCCATAAAAAAACCTCCCAGTCTATACAATTGCAAACTTTAATGAACCGCTACTTTCATAAAAACCTTAAATTATGAACCGACTTTTCATTTCTTCAATTCTGGTGTTGTCCACCTTGGGAGCCTGTAATAAGGATGACAGCTCAACACAGCAACTGCCTCCTCCTACTCAACAAGGCAAAAATATTCTCGCTTGCAAAGTAAACGGGCAGATGCATATCTACTCTGGAAAGCGAACAACTTTCAATGATAATGGCGTTAATTATGATCTTTATTTAGACAAGCTTCGACTCTACGCAGACAATATTGACTACCGGGATAATATCGAAATAGTATTTCCTGTTAATCCGGATTCTATTAAAGTAGGACTGAAATATTTTTTTGATTTAGCTGATATGATCAATCCTTTCGGAGAGTATCGCATAAGAGTGAATGGGGTGACAAATGAATATAAGACAGGCAAACAGTCTGGCTTTATACAGTTTACCAGGCTTGATAAAGATGTCGCCGCAGGTATTTTTCAATTTACAGCATATTACAACAATGACTCTGTAAAAATCACTGAAGGCCGATTTGATATAACCAACCCATAAAACCTTAAATTATGAACCGACTTTTCATTTCTGCAATTCTGGTTTTGTTTACTTTGGGAGCGTGCAATAAGGATGACGGTTCAAAACAACAGTTGCCACCTCTTACTCAAGAAGGAAAAAATATACTTGCCTGTAAAGTAAACGGTCAAGTACATATTTATTCAGGAAAGCGAACCACTTTTGACGATAATGGAGTAAACTACGATCGCGGAATTGACAAAGTACGAATAGCGGCAGATAACTCTAGGTATAATGATAATATTGAAATTATCTTGCCTTATATCCCTGACTCTGTAATGGTTGGTGTAAGATATTATTTTACTGAGAATGAAGTTGCAAGTGGTTATGCAAGTTATTATGTAGGAAATGGTTCTCTTGTTTATAAGACGAGCAACAAGTCTGGATTTATACAGTTTAACCGACTAGACGAAAATATTGCTGCCGGAGTTTTTGAATATATAGCTTGTCATAATAACGATTCTATAAAAATAACTGAAGGTCGCTTTGACATAACTAACCCCTAAAAATAGTACAAAGGAAAAATCTTTTTTTCTATTTAGCCTTTTTATAACCACTGCTGCTACGGACGGGAAATCTTAGCGAGGGTGGAAAGGATTTCACTGTTTACACAATGGCAAGTATTGGGAAACGATTGAAACCTTCCCGTTCCAGAAATCTGAGGATTTAATAAGGCAGCCCGCGCTTTTTTAATGATTGATACTGTCTGATCTTGGAGTATTTAAGAAAGGCGGCAAAAGACGAATTCTTACATAAGATATAGCCATAATAACCGTCGAGGAAGCCAAGCTGAAGGATATAACGAGTAAAAAACTGCCATCCTGGAACCATTATTAGCTTGATCAGACTACACGATTTGCCGCGTTCCACATCGCTTCTCGCGCCTGCCTCGGTATATCTTTCAATTTTACGAATATGGTCTGAAATGCTATCATAGGTATAGTGAAGCAGGTCTCCCTTTAGTTTTCCTACGCTTGCGTTTTTATCGTAAAGCTGAACGCTCTCGTGAACTTCATCTTTGCTCATCGAACCTTTTGTCCTGTTCCATATACGAAGAATGTATTGCGGATACCATCCACAATGCCTGATCCATTTACCACAATAGCTGGAAAGCCGGTTGACCTCATAGGCATCATATTCCGGTGCGACCTTCATTTTCAGAATGCTTTTTTGAAGCTCTTCGGAGGCTACCTCATCTGCATCTATAGAAAATACCCATTCACTACCCGACTGCTCCTGTGCAAAAAGCTTCTGATCTCCATAGCCTGTAAAAGCACGGCTGATAACTTTGGCGCCCAGTTCTTCGGCAATGGTAACGGTTCTGTCTTTGGAAAAGCTGTCTACAACTACGATCTCGTCAACTATTGGCTTTAATGACTGAATGCATCGGGCGATATTCTTTTCTTCGTTAAAACTGATAATAAAGGCCGTGAGCGAAATCATGAATGCCGGAAACGTTTGCCCAAAGGTAATAATGTGGTCGTAAGTCGTGGCCTTTTCATACGTCTCTCCCCTACCTTTGCAATCTTTACACAGGATCGGAGATGATGCAACTATACCCGGCACATGCCGTGGAAGCCTTGGAGTTTAACAAGATCAGTGAGCTGCTGAAACTAAAATGCCGCAGCGACAGCGCCCGTGAGCGTGTGGCTTCGCTACGTTTTCATACCCGTCTGGATTTTATTGAGCGGTCACTAAAGCAGACGGAAGAGTTCCGGCAGGTACTTGTCAGCAACGACCACTTCCCGAACGACTTTACCCGCAACCTCCAAAAAGAACTGAAGTTATTAAGTGTGCCCGGATCTGTTCTTAGTGGAGAACAGCTGCTGGCGATGCAAAATCTTGCATTGAATACGCGCGATATTCTTCTTTGGTTTAAACGACACAACGAGCTTTACGAGCATTTACGGAGCCTTACTGAAAAGGTAATATATGAGAAGGCAATAACGGAAATAATAGGAGCGGTGATAGACGAGACGGGCAATGTGCGCGACAATGCAAGCCGTGAGCTGATGCAGATACGGTCCGACCTGTCCGCACTTAGAAGCGACCTGAGAAGGACTTTTGAGGGAATACTACGCAAACTGAATAAACAGGGATACCTGGCGGATATTTCGGAAGGCTTCTTAAATGGTCGCAGAACCGTTGCCGTAGCTGCAGAGTACAAAAGAGTAGTAAAAGGGATCCTCCATGGTGAAAGCGATACTTCACGAACGGTATTTATTGAGCCGGAAGAGGTCATAGAGCTCAATAATGAAATATTTGGTCTCGAACGTGCAGAAGGAAGAGAGATACAGCGAATATTGGTTCAGACAACGGCAACGCTTTCTCAGTATCAGCCGCAATTGGAAGGGTACTATCATCTTGCGGGCTTATATGACTTTATTCGTGCAAAGGCTTTGCTGGCCGTTGATATGAATGCACAAATGCCGCAACTGAGCCCCCATCCGGGCCTCCATCTGGTAAAAGCCTATCATCCGCTTTTGTTGCTGCACAATATCCACGCAAACAAGCCTACGATACCTACCAATATCACGCTTGACCGAACAAACAGAGTCCTCATCATCAGCGGGCCGAATGCTGGGGGAAAGACCGTAACAATGAAGACCGTCGGCCTGCTGCAATTGATGGCACAGGCAGGCTTACTAATTCCTGTGGACAGCACTAGTGAGATAGGCATCTTCAAACAGATCATGATCCATATTGGGGATACCCAGAGCATCGAACATGAGTTGAGTACTTACAGCGCACATCTGAGGGATATGAAGTATTTCATGGATTTCGCCAATGGAAAGACCTTGTTTTTCATCGATGAGCTTGGAAGCGGCTCTGACCCAAACCTTGGCGGCGCTTTTGCCGAAGCGATTGTAGAAGAACTTGCTAAAAAGCATGCACTGGGCATCATTACCACCCACTACTTAAATCTTAAAGTGATGGCCGGCAAGGTGCAAGGCATATTCAACGGCGCAATGGCCTTTGATGAAGCCCATCTGGAACCGCTCTATCAGCTTATCATTGGCAAGCCGGGGAGCTCTTACACTTTTGCTATTGCTCAGCGTACGGGTCTGCCGGAAAGGATCATTCAGCGTGCGAGGCAAATCACTGACCGGGGACACTTCAAACTGGATAAGATGTTGCTACAGACCGAGCAGCAAAGTGTGCGCTTAAATGATAAAGAAAAAGAGCTGGAAGGCCTGATCCGCCAAAATGAAAAGCTGAAGAAAAACTATGAAGAGCTAACCGACAAGGAAAAGCTAAAACAACACTACAACACGCTCAAGCTGCAAAACAAGATAAGAAAGGAGGAGCTGGATTACCTGCGGGACATGGAAAGAAAGTTTAAGCAGATCATTCATGACTGGAAAAAGGCAGAAAACAAACAGGAAGTGATCCTGGCGGCAGAGAAAGTACTCTTTAAGAAAAAACAGATAGAAAGCAACCAGGCTGCCGCACGAAAGGCGGATAAGAACTATGATGTGGTAGGCGGTACGCCACAGCTTGGCGACCTTGTAAGGAATCAGGTAAACCATCAGGTAGGCATATTGGAATCTATCAGAGATAAGCGTGCTATTGTGCGCATCGGGCAGATGCCTTTTAATGTAAACCTTGAGGAATGGATGGTTGTGAGGAAAAAGGAACAGCAGAAAAAGGAAAAAAAGAATAGAGAATAGATATAGATCTATACTGATAGCTTTTTTTTAGTGAGATTTATAAGAATTATTTTCGACCCATAAATACGGCATTTCATGTCCCGGCAGGCACAAGCTTACGTAGCACTCATTTTTATTTGTTTTGTCTGGGGCACCACTTATCTGGCCATACGGGTTGGCGTGGCGCATTTTCCTGCATTTCTTTATGCGGGCATACGGCAAGTCATCAGTGGTATCATCATTATCATTGCAGCGCTTATTAGTAGCCGGAAAACCGATCTTTCCCGAACCAATATCTTGCACCAGGCACTTATTGGTTTTCTCTTAATAACATTGGGAAATGGCCTTGTTACCTGGGGCGAAAGACAAATACCAAGCGGTGTTGCTGCACTTATTTGTTCGCTTATGCCTATCGTAGCCGTACTCGTCAATCTTATTGTCAGTAAAAAAGAAAAGATAAATCTCCTCATTATTATCGGAATGATTATCGGCTTTGCCGGCGTGGGGATTATTTTCAAAGACGACGTGTCGAGCATCACAAACACCGACTATTTTATCGGCGCAGGCGTTACCCTTGTTGCCACCTCTAGCTGGGCTATAGGCAGCGTCTTCAACAAAAAGCGGACTTCTGCTGTTAATCCGATCTTTAATTCCGGACTCCAACTACTGTTTGGCGGCGCCTTCCTTTTCCTTTTCAGTCCTGTGGTGGACAACTACAGCGATATGGTACTGGACTCAGATGTGCTTTGGTCTCTTACGTATCTTATCATTTTCGGTTCCGTGCTTGCCTATACTGCCTATATGTTTGCATTGCGGGAGCTTCCGGTAGGTATCGTTACCATGTATGCTTATGTCAATCCGCTGGTTGCGGTAATACTCGGGTATCTCATTTTGAAAGAACCACTCACATGGTATACAGCCATGGCATTTATTTCCATACTTACAGGCGTTTACATTGTCAACTATGGCTACCGCAAACAGCACAGGGAAACGGAAGTGAAAGACTTTGGCAATAATGCAATGAGCGCCCTGCCTAATCCGGAAAATCAGGATTAGAGCATTAAGTTTCTTCCGGTTTATATAAATTTTTCTAGTCGTTTCTTTAAAAAGTCAGATGGTTTTTGTTCTTTAGAGTGACTTCTTTCTATGAACAAAATTCTGTTCCTGTCTATTTTTTTTGCCCTGGGTATTTCAGGTGCTTCATCTGCTCAAAAATTATTTATCGGAGCGTGTGCTGATGCCTTCTTACTACATGTTCAAAACACGAGCATGCATGGAATTGCAGATGCAAGATCGAAAGTAGGTTTTAGCGGAGGTATGGATATCTACTGCCAGATGGAGAACACACTGATACTTGGCGCAGGCTACAACGTTGAGAAAATTGCAATGTATGATGATGTTATGACCTACAACATAGCCGTTCCCGCTCACACTGTTTATATGATTCTTGGGACGGGTATTGTGCGCGACAACTTGTTCGTCAATTTTCTTGGAAAGCTCGGTTATACGGTCGCGCCAAAGCCGAAGGATAATGGCCCAAATCTGCATGAATATAATTATAAGACAAAGGATGATATAAGCGGTGGATTTAAAGTAAACGTTGGTCGGTTCATAACGCCTAAACTCGCGGCTTCTATTCAGGCAGGGTTGTATTACTATCCATTTCAGATCTCTTACAATAAAATGGTCTACCGCAGTTCCTTCTTCACCGTACCGTTTGGCATATCCCTAAACTATGTGATTTCTCATTAAGCAACTTAATAAAACCGGGGCTAAATTCTGTGGTGTACTGATCATCATGGCTGCGAATAATACGCTCTTCTTCCATTGATTCCTTTGCTGCATTAGCACTGCAAAGACTGATAATACGAATGACATTTATTTCCATACTTACAGGCGCCTACATTGTAAATTATGGCTACCGCAAACAGCACAGAGAAACCAAAGTGAAAGACTTTGGCAACAATGCCATGAGTGCCCTGCCCAATCCGGAAAATTAAGATTAGAACCTAACGCTTTCCGTTATAGACTCGACTACCAATGCGTTTATAACCCTCTAAATCCGGTTTAATTAAACATTCTCTCAGCCTCATTTCACTTTCTGTCAACCTCAATCATTCTAATTCCATCCGCATATTTAATAAGGTCAATCGCATATTTGAAGGAACTTATCAGCTATTTAATAATAGAATACAGCTATTCGTCACAGGTTTTTCAACATTCGGCAGAAGTTTTTCAATATTGAGTTGAGGCAATCTCAAATGAAATGGAAGGGAAATTGATTTAGAATTACTAAACTAAAGTTGAGATTTGTCACGCACATATCAGGCTGGAACAATTGAATATGAGGTTGAGAAAAGTGAAGAAGAGGTTGGAAGAATGTAAACAGAGTTTGGAAAATGGAAAGAAATATCCTTAAACTATGTACTTTCTTATTAGCGGCCATGCAAGCCATATCTGTTAATTGTCAATATTTACTGGCTCTCGTAATATCCAATCAGCATTTCTAATGAGACGTCCTAAGAATGAAAATAACGTCGAAATTTGAGATAAAAGGGGCTTAGTAGCTCTGTAAACTCGGGCTTGTACTCATTCAACTCATTGCGGATAACAACCGATTGCCTGGTAAATTCGAACGCTTTATTGTCAGTGCAAAGGCTTACGACCCGATTTGCCGCTTGACCTATACGGGGAATAATATGAAGTTCGCCGCTTATCCCCCAACCATTGGCCTCCACTAAAGATTTCCATATTTTATGTTCTGCCGTGGGAAGCAACACAGAAGCATAGCCTTCTATATTCAAATTTACTTTTATTACATCAAACAAATCCTGAAAGGATAAGGACAGGTTATGTCGTGCTATATTTCTTTCCCGCTTATCACTCAGAAGGCTATTCACAAAAAATGGAGGATTGCAGATGATAAGATCGTACTTATGGGCAAAGGGGTGTTGTCGTACGTCTGCCTGTATTAAGGTTATTCTCTCCTGCCAGGGGGAAGCCACAATATTTTCGGCTGCCTGCTCTGCTGCGGAAGGGTCAATTTCTATTGCATCAATCTTCACTACAGCATTTCGCTGGGCCAGCATCAGCGACAACAGGCCGGTTCCGGTACCAATATCTAAAGCTGTTTTGATACGTGACAAGACGGGAGTCCATGCGCCTTGTATGCAGGCATCAGTAGATACCTTCATGGCGCACCGATCCTGTTCGATCTTAAACTGCCGGAACTGAAAATAGTTATTACCCATTACCAGGTAGCGCGAGCTGATGGAATGGCATTTAAGCCTGAAAAATCGTCGTTCAGATACTTAAAATAAGCCGTTATGCCTATCATGGCGGCATTATCAGTACAATATTCAAATTTAGGAATAAACACATTCCATCCTTTCCTCTCGCCTGCCTCTATTAAAGCTGCGCGCAAGCCACTGTTTGCCGATACTCCACCTGCGATACCGATCTGGGTAATATTAAGTTCATCGGCAGCTTTCTCCAGCTTTTTCATCAGCATTTTAATAATGCTATACTGGACAGATGCACAGATATCATTCAGGTTTTTAGCTACAAAATCGGGATCACTTTTCGTTTCTCTCTGGAGAAAATATAAAACAGCGGTTTTAATACCACTAAAGGTGAAATCATACCCCTTCATATCCGACACGGGGAATTTGAAGCGGTGCGGATCTCCTTCCTTTGCATAACGATCAATTAATGGTCCACCAGGATAAGGCAATCCAAGCATCTTTGCTGTCTTATCAAAAGCCTCACCAGCCGCGTCGTCTATCGTTTCTCCAAGTACCTGCATGTCAAGATAGTCTTTGCAAAGCACCACCTGGGTATGGCCGCCGGAAACGGTAAGGCAGAGAAAGGGAAAAGTTGGTTTCGGATCTTCAATAAAATGTGCCAAAACATGCGCCTGCATGTGGTGTACGGCAATGAGAGCTATATCAAGCGCCTGTGCATAGGCTTTGGCAAAACAGGCTCCGACCAGGAGAGAACCGATCAGTCCAGGCGCCTGGGTAAAAGCTACAGCGTCAATGCTGGTTTTCTCTACACCTGCATTTTTCAGCGCAACGTCTACTACCGGCACAATATTCTGCATATGAGCACGTGAAGCCATTTCAGGCACAACACCCCCATACTGCTCATGTACTTTCTGGGTGGCTATTACATTACTCAATACGATACCGTCTCGAACGATTGCAGCACTTGTTTCATCGCATGAAGATTCAATTGCTAGGATATTTACGGGCACATTCATGAGAGTGCAAAGATATTTCTTAAGAGCCAATGAACCTTATCAGAAGATGAGGATATAATACATCTCTTTTTAACAACTGAGTTTTCTATAAGTTTGTAAATATGGAAAGAATCAGTCTGCTATTGGACAAGATAAAGGAGCTGAACAATGTGCCGACTAAGGCGGTCATTGAAATAGATCTGATGCTGGATTATACAAGAGTAATATATGCGGACCTGCTTGAATGGAGAAGCAAACTTTCTTTTTCAGAGGCGGTGAGTTCTGGTAAAAGCGAGGAAACAGAGCCATTTACCCCTCCCGTTGATGCAGTAGTCCCTCCCGAGGAAACAACCGATATAGCAGCCCCCGCTATAGAACTTGAAAACACCAGTTCGCATTATGAATCTGCAGCGTCAGCAGAGCATTTTGATCTCTCTCTTCTTTCAAAGCCTTCACGAAACGCAGATATGCGCGAGATGATCGGTGTGAATGACAAATATGCTTTTATCAGCGAGCTTTTTGGCAACAATAAAGCGGCGTATGAAGACGTGGTCTCAGAGATCAATACGTTTGAAACGGAAGAAGAAGCGATCACATGGCTCGCTCATTCTGTATTTCAGCAGTTCGGATGGAAAGAAGAATCTGAAGCTGTACAATCGTTCTATAAACTGCTGAGAGAGTTCTTTATGCCGAACCAATAGTTACTCAAAATAGAATTCTTCCGACTTGCGCTTGAAGATAGGAATGTACCAACCACCGCGAATACCGATCAGCATATCAAGTCGGGAGTCATTACCGTTTTTCTGCACATCAAACCAATAATCCCTTCTGCCCTGCGTAAATCCGGCTACCACGTCCAGTCCGATATTGAAATTGATAAGACCGTTGTTGGAAAAATGTGTGTACCCTAAAAACTGCTCCACAAATAGCCCGTTCGTCAATCTATCATAGCCTTTGCGGTAGTCGCCTTCAAGCTGCGGTATATATCCGCTTTTGTTGGTTTGGATCAGAATCTTGTGTTGAATAAAGCCTGCAGACGTAAGCAACAGCCATCCATTATCGGGATTTTTAGCGGAAGTATTGATAATCTTTCCAGCCTGAAGGCCTATCATATAGCCCCGCTGGAAGGTGCCGATATCGGCTCTGAGTCCGCTAAAAGTGAGATAGCTATTTTCATTGTCGCCCATGCCCTTCAAAAAGCCTTCCTCCTTTATTTTATTGCCCAGGATAAAGTCGCCCTTTACGCCGAAGATCCAGTTCTTTTGGGTTTTGTAAAACACTGAAGGACCTAAGCGGTAACTCACTCCGAAGCGCTTTGCCATATCAGCTACAGGTACATCGAAGCTTGCATTTGCACTGATTACAAACCCTTTCTTTGCTTCTCTCTTCTTTGTGCCAAACAGGTCATCCTGAGCAAAGGCCTGGTTACAACATAGTGCGAGCAATAAAGCGAAAGCTATTTTCTTCATACTTAAGGAAAGAGGCGTAAAGATAAAGCAGATACAGTTGCTAAAAATGAGATTTCACTGCTTTTACCAGGAAATGACGTTCAGTTTAATAAACAGCTTTAAAAAAAGAGATGGTTTTATTCAAAACTTCCTGCATCGGTGCAGGCAAGGTACTTTCCGGCCAGGGATGCTTCCGGCCGAAAACATGGTCTCCCTTAGTGAGAAAAAGTCCTGCATTTGGTTGCCACTCTTGCAGGAGGTATGCTTTCCAAACGGGAACAGAAGTGTCTTCAGTACCATGGCAAAGCAGAATAGGGATGTGTAAGCTACCGATAGCTTTCTGAAGATTCAGTCGCTCTTTATTTTGAACATATTCATCAAATAACTGGAAGTAAACGGGAAGTTCCTGCATGGTTCTGGTATTGGTCACATACTGTACTCCCAGCTCCCTCCATGCCTCGAGTTTGTCATCTTCCCAGTTTGCCCAGGGTGTTTTACACTGTGCTACTGAGGCCCAGGTTGCCACCGCTTTAACTCTTTTGTCTTCTGAGGCCTTAAGTATGACGACACCTCCGCCCATGCTATGGCCTAAAAGAAAAATCTTGTCTTTGTCAATGACATCCGAATATTCCTCATTTTGAAGGAGCCAATCGATTACAGTTCCCAGGTCATCCAGTTGTTTTGTGTAATTATTATTTCCGAATGCTTCGAGGTCAACAAATTCCTCCGGATGTTTGATGTTTGTTCCGTTGTGGGAGAAATTAAATTTGACAAAAAAGAAACCCTGCGCCGCAAATTGCTTAGCTATTAAGTCAAAATTGCCCCAATCCTTGAATCCATTAAAGCCGTGTGCATAGATGATCACCGCCTTTTTGCCGGGAGAAGGTTCGTAAAATATATCAGTCAGCACAGGTTTATGATGCCGACCAGGGAGTTGCAGATTTTTCACAATATTCATAGCCAAGTTTTAAAGTCGTTAATCTACCAACTACCGCTTGATCCTCCTCCACCGAAGCTACCACCGCCAAATCCGCCGAAACCACCGCCACTACTACCACCACCAAATCCGCCCCCGCCGCCGCCAAAGCCACCTCCCCAATATCCACCGCCCCAGCTTCTGTGTCCTCTTCCACTCATATAGTTACCGCCGCCACCACCAATCTTGCTTATAATCCACAATACAAAATAAATAATTGCAATCAATGCGACAACGCCACCTACCGGAACCTCTTTCTTGTTGTCTTTATCATCCGCCTTGTACTCACCTTTTGTAGCCGCTATTATAGCATCTGCTGCCTTGTCAAATCCTTTATAATAGTCGCCAGCACGGAATGCTGGTGTTATCTCATTACGGATTATCCTTCCTGTTGTAATGTCCGGCAGAGCGCCTTCAAGGCCATACCCGGTAGAGATATTTATGCGGTGGTCGTCAATACCAGCAAGCAGCAGCACACCATTGTCCTTTCCTTTTCTGCCTATGCCCCATTTGTTGGCAAGGGTCACAGCATAGTCGGCTACTTCATAGCCGCCAAGAGATTTGATAGTAACAACGGTAATCTGTGTGGAGGTTGTCTTATCAAACTTTTGCAGCTTTTCTTCCAGCTTTTGCACCTGATCCGCACTCATAGTGTGCGCAAAATCATTGACAAGGCGCGGGGGATTAGGCGGAGCAGGAAAGTCTTGAGCAAATGCTACAAAAGTGAGCAGCAGCAAAAAGACAGTTGAAACATATTTAAGAAAGGAACTTCGTATCGTATCGATCATTTACCAAATACTATTTCGTCAGGTAATTCATTTTTATTCACAGCGGCATTAAAAGGGAAATGTTTGGCGAGCGCCTCTCCAAGTTCATTGATGCAGATCACAAGTCCCTGGGAAATCTTGCCTTGCTTCAAATAATCCTTCAGGGTGCCTGCTGCCTGTTCCCAAAACTTCTGACCTCCTGCAAGGGTATAAATAGCTTCATCTCCCATTATTGCAAACTGGTGATCCTTCAAAGCCATGTACACTAATACAGCATTTCGGTTTTCAGTGGCTGCCATACCCATTTTCACAAAAAGCTCCTTTGCTCTTTCCATTGCATCCATATACTCGCAATGTGATTCAATGAATACACGCAGTTCACCGGTTGTATTTGATTCTGCAGTGCGGATAGCTGCTACTATCCGCTCCTGCTCATCTTTTTCCAGTAAATCTCTTTTTTTAAATAAAGAAAACATAGAAGGCTGTTTGTTGCTAAGTACTAAAACTGAACTTGTGGCGCTTTTTGTGCACCCTTCTCTGCTTCAAACATTCCCTTCCGCTGAAAGCCCATCATACCGGCAAAAATATTATTAGGAAATATACGGAGTTGCGTGTTGTATTGCTGAACCGCATCGTTGAAGTTCTTTCTTGCCACAGTGATCCTGTTCTCTGTGCCTTCCAGTTGCACCTGCAAATCACGAAAAGCCTCTGTTGCCCGTAGCTGAGGGTAATTCTCAGTAACCATGAGTAAACGTCCGAGTGCCTGACTCAGCTCTCCCTGACGTTGTTGGAATTCATGTACCTTCTCGGGGGTAAGATCGTCGGCATCCACTTTAAGGCTGGTAGCATTAGCACGTGCCTGCGTTACCGCTTCGAGTGTTGATTTTTCGAAATTAGCTGCACCCTTAACTGTATTAACAAGATTAGGAACAAGGTCTGCCCGGCGTTGATACTGATTTTGTACTTCTCCCCATTTGCTCTTTGCATTTTCATCAAGCGTTACTAAGCTTTTTTGAACATTGCAAGTCATACATCCACCAATCAACAGTAAACCAAGGACTACTAAAAGAATAATCGAGCCTTTTTTCATTTGTGTGAGATTTTCATCAAAAATAAGGAATGAGCAACTGGAAAAACAAAAATGCCGGTAAGACTACCGGCATATCTATTTGGTTTGAAAATTCTAATGCGTATAAATAAGAACCAAATTTCTTTTTATTGCACCTTATCGAAGGTAAAAACGAGCACTTAATCCAAACATATTATGCGGGAAAAAGTCAACATCGCTTACCAGATTTATTGCAGGTTTGAAGTCTGCACTTAACCCGATAGGTACTGTTTTAAAAACATACTCTACACCACCAACTCCATCTATTCCGAAAATTGCTTCGTCGCCCCTGTCATGGTAATGTCCTTCCTCGTAATATTTCCCATCATGGTCCCAAACACCTGCGTGCAAACCACCGCCGAAGAATACTCTCCAGCTCGGGTCTGGCAATGGTATATGATATTCCAGTAAGCCCACCGCAGTAAAGCTTTGTCCTTCACCACCCAGTACACCGCCCGCGTTCAATTGTCCTTCAATAGCCAGGTTTCTGTCCAAAAAGAATTTTCCGGTAAAGCCCCCACCATCAGGCGTCATTCGCAAACCAAGGGCTGTTCTGCTGCTTTGTGCCGTTGCGTGCTGCGCCAAACCTATTGTCAGCACAAGCCCCATCAAAAATTGTATTACGTTCTTCATCGCTAGTTCCGTTTTTAATTTTGGAAAACAAATTATGCCACGCTTTCCTATTCCTCTATTTTAATTGGATGCTTTTCAAGAAACTTTAACAATAGAACCTATTTTTGTGCCCAAATTTAAAGACGCATGGCGGCACCTTTTGAAGCTAACTTAGAGTATGCACAAAATCTGGATCAGGTTGACATTTTATATTCGTTCCGCGAAAGATTTCTTTTTCCCCAACATAATGGGAAAAACGCCTGCTATTTATGTGGGAACTCGTTAGGACTTCAGCCAAAAAGTGTCGGATACCTCATGAATCTGGAACTGGAAGACTGGGCAAAGTATGGCGTGGAAGGGCATTTTAAAGCGCGCAACCCCTGGTTTTCATATCATAGTATGTTTACTGAAAGGCTGGCAAAGATTGTTGGTGCAAAGAAGAACGAAGTAGTAGCGATGAACACGCTTACCGTAAACCTTCATCTACTGATGACTTCATTTTACCGCCCCGAAGGCAAGCGCTATAAGATACTGATGGAAGCAGGCGCTTTCCCTTCAGATCAATACGCGGTTGAGTCGCAAGTAAGGATGCATGGTTACGACCCCGAAGATGCAATCATTGAAATTGCCCCCAAAGAAGGTGCTTATATTATTGAAGAAGAAGACATATTAAAGGTAATCAGCGATACCAATGGTGAACTTGCCCTGGTCATGATTGGTGGTGTCAATTATTACACCGGCCAGTTTTTTGACCTGAAGAAGATATCTGAAGCAGCACATCGTGTTGGTGCTTATGTAGGTTTCGATCTCGCCCATGCCGTTGGTAATATTCCTTTGCAACTGCACGACTGGAATGTTGATTTCGCCTGCTGGTGTTCTTATAAATACCTGAATAGCGGACCAGGCGGTGTTGGTGGCGCTTACGTCCACGAGCATCACGCGACTAATCCAAAGGTATTCAGGCTTGCCGGTTGGTGGGGCAATGATGAAGAAACGCGTTTTAAGATGGAAAAGGGCTTCGTACCAAAGAACACTGCCGAAAGCTGGCAGATGAGCAACGCTCCTGTCTTTAACATGGTGGCACATCATGCAGCGCTGGATATCTTCGACAAAGCGGGAATGGCGGCTTTGCGCGAGAAAAGTGAAAAACTAACCGCATATCTTGAGTTTTTATTAAATCAGATCACCAATCTTCCTTTTATTATTATCACCCCTGGCCAGCCTCAGCGTCGTGGTTGCCAGCTTTCCTTATTGTTTCAGGAGAGAGGCAAAGAGGTGTTTGACAAACTAACCGAGCAAGGGGTGATCGCTGACTGGCGGGAGCCCAATGTCATTCGCATAGCACCCGTACCGCTTTACAATACCTTTGAAGATGCTTACCGGTTTTATGAAATATTGAGGGGAGTCTAGAATTCAGAAGGCAGAGCGCAAAACGTAAAGAAGAGATTTAGGAGACACAGCATTTCGTCCGGTTAAGATCAGTGAAAATCATCAATTATCATATCTGCCTTGTATCATAAATCAGTTGACAAAAGCAAGAAAAAAGCGACGAAACGCAGCTAATGGCAGTTTTCTACAATATTGAACATTTACCCGATTTCAATAGCCCGGTGCTTACCATAGGTACTTTCGACGGGGTGCATTATGGGCACAAAACCATACTGCAAGAAGTGGTGGCACAGGCCAATGAGGTAAATGGAGAAAGCATCGTTGTTACTTTCGAGCCGCATCCGCGCAAACTTCTATTTCCCAACCAGCCACTTAGACTTATTACCCCGTTAGAAGACAAATTGAAATTAATTGAGGCTACCGGAATCCAGCATATAGTGGTAGCTCCCTTCACAAAAGAGTTCTCACAGCTTTCTGCCAAGGAGTATATCTCTCAATTCCTGGTTGAGCGTTTCCATCCCAAAATCATTATCATCGGTTACGATCATCGCTTTGGCCACGACAGAACCGGCGATATTAATCTGCTGAAAGACCTACAGGACGAGTTTCATTATAAAGTCATAGAAATACCGCCTCAACTGATAGACGAAGCGACCGTAAGTTCCACTAAGATCCGCAATGCCCTGAATGACGGAAAAGTTAACGATGCCGCACTCATGCTCGGCAGAACCTACAAACTGAAGGGCGAAGTGATAGAAGGGAAGAAAATTGGCCGAACCATTGGCTACCCCACCGCTAATTTACAGCCAGCCGATTTCGATCAACTGATTCCTGCCAACGGGATTTATGCTGTAACCGTAAAATGGAACGACGAAAGCTTCGCTGGCATGTTGAGTATCGGTTTCAATCCTACAGTTACGGATGAGAAGAAACGACATATTGAGGTGAACATCTTCGACTTTCAGGCGATGATCTATGGCGATACGCTCGAAATCTCTTTTGTGAAGTGGCTGCGTGCCGAAGAGAAATTTGCTTCTCTGGAAGAGTTGAAGCAACAATTAGCACTTGACAAGGAAAATGCATTGGCGGCAATTGCATGAACATTGATCAGGACAAACACCCCTTTGCTTATAATCGAACATTCCCTTCCCTCAGCAAACAGGCGAAAAGATGTTTCGCCACTTCGTTTAAGACAACAGAACAGGCCAAAAAACGCTTCGCCACTTCGTTTAAGACATCTCAACAGGCGAAAAGACACTTCACCACTTCGTTTAAAACAACCGAACAAGCGAAAAAATGGTTCTCCTATTCGTTTATGGCGCCCGAACAGGCGAAAAGGCGGTTCGCCTGTTCGCACGCTATAACCTTTTAGTTGTGTGACAGCACGTCTTGGAAGCGTCAGTTTAGAATTTTGCCATAAGTAAAGCTATTCCTCATTACAATTCTAACAACGTCCAACAACTTTCAACAAGTTCCAACAACTTCCTACATTGTATTATTTTTACTGCCCAATGATGCAGCGTTATTTTTTGGAGGTGATGTATGATGGAACGGCTTTTCATGGCTCGCAATTACAAGGCAACTTACCGACCGTGCAGCTTTCGCTGAACAAAGCATTAAGTACCTTGATGCGTATACCAGTCACTACTTTCGGTGCCAGCCGTACAGATGAAGGGGTACATGCTCTTTCTAACTTCTATCATATCGATATAGAGCAGGAGCTTCACCCACATTTTCATTACAAACTCAACGCGATTCTCCCGGAAACGATAGCCGTAAAAAGCATCTTTAAATGTGTGGGAGATCCCATCAATGCAAGATTCGATGCGATATCCCGTCGCTATCGCTATCGTATTTACACTGATAAAAGCCCTTTCCTGCACAAGCGAGCATTATATTATCCCTTTAAACTTGACAGAAGCTTGTTGCGGCAAACCGCGGCAATACTGCCGGAATACAAAAATTTTGAAAGCTTCTCCAAGCGGAACTCACAGACAAAAACTTTCCTTTGCGATATACAAGCGGCATATTGGGAAGAGAAAGGTGATGAGCTAATGTTTGTTGTAAAGGCGAACAGGTTTCTGCGTGGAATGGTGCGGGCACTGGTTGGTACACAACTACAGGTGGCAAGAGGACGCAGTTCTATAGAGGGATTCCGGCAGATTATAGAAGCAAAAGACTGCACAAAAGCGGATTTCAGCGTCGCCGGCCACGGATTGTATCTTGAGGAAATTATGTATCCCCAAGGAGCATTGCAGGAACTCTTTCTCAAATAAAAACAAAGAAACTTAGCTAAAAAGACGCGCTATTAAGAAGGCAGCCGCTGCGGCAATTGAGCCAATGACCATGACGCGAACCCCACCACCCCATGGGTTTTGTCCGGTTACTTTGGCCTTAAAGAAACCAAAAATAAAAAGGCAAACGACCGTTATGGCACAAGACCATTTCAAGCCATCAATCGGTTCGGCAGCGAAGAAATAGGGTGATAAAGGAATGAGCCCACCTGCCACGTAAGACAAGCCTATATTGAAAGCGCTGTTTCTTGCCCTCCTGGCATTCGGCTTATCCAGTCCAAGTTCATATTTCATCATAAAGTCCACCCATTGGTCTTTATCCTTTGCCATTTCTTCTGCTATCAGATGTTGCGTTTCCTTACTCAATCCGATAGCAGCAAAAACATCTCTTACCTCCTGCTTTTCCACCTCTGGCACTTCTTCTACTTCTTTATGCTCCCGCTTTAGCTCTGCGTTGTACTGATCAATTTCGGTTTTGCCTGCCAGATAGCCGCCAAGACCCATAGCAATAGCCCCGGCAGCAACCTCCGCAAGACCCGCAGTGATGATAATACCGGTGCTGCTTACAGCGCCACTTAGCCCTGCCGCCAAAGCAAACGGCACAGTAAGCCCATCGGACATACCAATCACAATGTCTGTAACGAGATCAGAACTTTTGAAATGCTGTTCCTTGTGAAGGTGCATCAGGAAAGATATTCCAGGCTATGTTTAATGATGGATATGCAATCATTTATTTGCTCGCGGGTGATAACCAGTGGAGGAGCAAAACGAATCTTATCGCCATGGGTAGGCTTTGCCAGCAGTCCGTTTTCTTTTAGTTGCAAACAAAGCTGCCAGGCAGCATCCTCATTCGCATGGCCAATAACTATTGCATTCAGCAGTCCGCGTCCTCTTATTAACTCAATATTCGGGTGATTCAACTTTTGCAATTGCTCTCTGAAATATGCCCCTTGTATGGCAGCATTTTCCACCATGCCCTCTTCCTTCAAAACCTGCAAAGCGGTTATTGCCACTTTACATGCCAGAGGATTTCCGCCGTAGGTAGAGCCGTGTTCGCCAGGCTTTATGGTAAGCATGATCTCATCGTCTGCAAGCACGGCAGATACCGGCAATGTACCGCCAGATAAAGCCTTGCCTAATATTAGGATATCAGGATGTACACTTTCATAATCGCAGGCCAGCATCTTTCCTGTTCTTCCCAGCCCTGTTTGTATTTCATCAGCGATAAATAATACGTTCGCCTCGCGGCACATAGCTGCAGCCTTACTTATATAGCCGTCATCAGGCACCACTACCCCAGCCTCTCCCTGTATTGGCTCCATCAGAAAAGCCGCTACGTTCTTGTCCTGCAATGCTGCTTGTAACGCCTCGATATTATTGTACTGAATCACTTCAAAGCCTGGGGTATAAGGACCAAAATGATTTTTAGAAGAAGAGTCGGTACTAAATGAAATAACACTAATGGTTCGACCATGGAAGTTTTCTGAACAAACCAGGATCTTCGCTTTATTGTCTTCAATGCCTTTCACCTCGTAAGCCCATTTGCGGGCAAGTTTCAGGGCTGTTTCCACAGCTTCAACCCCCGTGTTCATTGGAAGTACTTTGTCGTAACCGAAGTACCGGGTGATGAACTCGGCATATTCTCCCAAAAGATCACTATGAAAAGCACGGGATGTGAGGGTAAGCCTTTGCGCTTGCTCAATAAGCGACTGGATTATGCGTGGATGGCAATGTCCCTGGTTAATAGCAGAGTATCCGGAAAGAAAATCGTAATAACGCTTCTCGTCAACATCCCACACATAGACACCTTCGCCGCGTGTCAGTACTACCGGCAGCGGATGATAGTTATGAGCGCCGTAGTGCTCTTCGTTTTCTAAATATTTTTGTGTCAGCGGAGATATAGTTGACGTTGAAAGCATAGCGCAAATTTAGGCAATATTATCGGAGCTATTATTACGGGGAATGATGGGATATCTGGAAACGAATGAAAGGAAAGCTTAAGCCGGCAACAACCATCTCTTTTGCCAGTTCATTCAATCCTCTCATGCTCATTGGCTTTCTGAAAAAACAGTTGCTCCCTTGCCTTTATATCTTTTTTGAATATTTAGAAATGGAAGTACTCCAGATAATCTTTTCTACGTCGCCCTGATCGTCATCGGCGATAAGCACCGTATAAATATCACTCAGAATCAATGCGCTGGAATTGATGGAATGAAATTTTTTAGCCTTGATGTAAAAATATTTAATTTACCGCAATAGTTTTTCCTCTATGAAGATGCAAGACCCTTTGGTGAATGCTGTATTGATACCAGAATTTTTATCCCGCGGGGGAGAAATGGGTACGCTCATTCGCGAATACGATTGGTCTGCCACATCTCTCGGACCCGTTGAGTCGTGGCAGCAAAGCCTTCGTTCGGCACTGGGTATTTGTCTTAACTCCAACTTTCCCATTGCTATATACTGGGGAAAAGACCTGACATTGATCTATAACGATGCATGGAGTCCGATCCCCGGAAATAAGCATCCATGGGCGCTTGGCAGACCTGCCAGAGAAGTATGGCCTGAGATATGGAAAGACATAGAACCGCAGTTTGAAAAAGCATTTAATGGCGAGCCCGGAGGGTCTAAAGACGCTTTGCTACCGATGCACAGGCATGGCTATACGGAAGAATGCTATTTTGACTTTACGTTTACACCGGTTTATGGTGAAGGCGGCAAAGTAGAAGGTGTTTTCAATGCTGTCATAGAAACGACGAAAACCATACTCAACGAACGGCAGCTAAAGACGCTCCGAAATCTTGGAAACCTAAACGCTACAGGCAAAACCGTTACAGAACTGCTGATGGATGCAGGAAAAGCACTGGAAAAAAACAATAAAGATTTTCCGTTTGGCATCATCTACAAAATTGAGGAACAGGAAATGAAAGCAATTCCGGTTTCCTATGTAGGAGTAAGTCAAAGTCAAACGGTGTTTCCATCTGCTATTGATCTTAAAGACCCGGGCAAAGAAGGAACCAATTTTCACACAGCATATTCAAACGGCGAAATAGTTATTTCTGACAATAACGGCAGGAGGCCAAACCTGCCCAAAGGTGGGTGGGATAAAGAAGCGACGCATTTCATGCACCTTCCAATCATTACTCAACACAGGAAAACACCGATTGCCATCTTTTCTGCAGCCCTTAATCCTTACAGGCGGTTTGACGAAGTATTCCGGCAGTTTGCCCAACTAATAGCTGATCAGATTTCTGCCGAGGTAAACAATGTTATTGTTTATGAAGAAGAGCGCAAGAGAGCTGAAGCACTCGCAGAGATTGACCGCGCAAAGACAGCATTTTTTACCAATATCTCCCACGAGTTTCGTACACCGCTCACATTGATGCTCGGAACCATTGAAGAAGCGCTGAATGACCCCAAACTAGAAAGCAGGAACCGCAAACTAATAGATGTAACGCATAGGAACGCAATGCGAATGCTGAAACTTGTAAACACCCTGCTTGATTTTAGTCGCCTTGAAGCAGGAAAGGTAAAACCGCACTTCCAGCTAACAGATATTGCAGCTTATACCGCTGATCTCGCAAGTTCTTTCAGTTCTGTTATGGAAAATGCAGGTTTGAGATTTAACGTGCAATGTGAATCTAATATTGAGCCAATTTATATTGACCGAGAGATGTGGGAAAAGATTGTGTTTAACCTTCTCTCCAACGCATTCAAATACACTTTGAAAGGTCAGATCAACCTGGTGGTAAGCACTCAGGGTGAAAATATATTGCTAAAAGTAGCAGATACAGGTGTGGGTATTCCAGAGCATGAGTTGCCAAAAATGTTTCAGCGCTTTCACAGGGTAGAAAAAGCTACCGGCAGAAGTTATGAAGGGACCGGCATCGGACTTTCGCTGGTAAAGGAACTGGTACAACTGCATGAAGGCACAATTTCAGTGATTAGCGAAGAAGGAAAAGGTTCGGAATTTATAGTTACGTTTCCCGTAAAGCGTAACATGCCTGAGGCGATGCAATCTGGACAGGTGACGGAACGAATTGCAAAGCCTTTGTCACAGGTATTTATACAAGAGGCGACAACACTGGTTGACCAGCAAGATGCTATAAAGGGAGCCGACACCGACATTATCGATAAAGAAAAGGCTACAATTTTAGTGGCTGATGACAACGCAGATATGCGCCAGCATCTTAAAACCCTTTTACGAGATAAATTCAATGTCATTACTGCTACTAACGGCCAGGAAGCTTTTGACCGGCTGAAAAAGCAAGACGTTGACCTTGTGGTAAGCGATGTGATGATGCAGGGAATGAACGGTATTCAGCTATTGAAGGCGTTGAAAGAATATCCTAAAACGAAAAACATCCCTATTATTCTGCTTTCCGCCAGGGCGGGAGAAGAAGCGAAAATTGAAGGATACGAAACGGGTGCAGATGACTACTTAATAAAACCATTTGCAGCAAAAGAACTGTTGGCAAGAGTTACATCTCATGTGAAGCTTTCTAAAGCCAGAAGAGATGTAGAGACCCAGCTTAAATCATTCTTTGTGCAAGCACCGGCAGGTATCGCGATCGTAAGTGGACCTGAATTTGTTTATACTCTTGCCAATAAACTGTTTCAGAAACTCTTTGGGAAAACGGAAGAAGAACTGATTGGCATGAAGATGAAAGAGATATGGCCGGAATTACAAGGACAGGAGGCGTTGAAGACATTTGAAAATATAAGGCAAACCGGGAATCCATTAATTGCCAATGAATTTGCGGTTAGTTTAGTACAAAACGGAAAGAGCGAAATGCGCTATTTTGACTTTGTAGCTCAGCCGATAAAAGACGAAGACGGAAAGGTAAACGATATAATGATCCATGTTTCGGAAATAACCGAACGAATCGTAAGCCGGAAGAAGCTGGAGGAAAGTGAAAGCCGCTTTCGGACGCTGGCAGAAACATTGCCACAGATAATCTGGGTGTCTGATGAGATCGGCAACAATGAGTATTATTCCCATCAATGGAGCGACTACTCCGGCATTGAAAATCCTTATGAGGCATGGGACCAAATGATTCACCCTGATGATAAAGCCGTTTCTAAAAATACCTTTGAAAATGCTCGTGCCCAGGGCAGTTCATTCTGCTATGAAGTGCGATTGAAGAACCGTCAAGGGGAATATCGCTGGCATAAAACCGTTGCAGAACCGGTAAAAGATGATTCAGGAAGAATAGTTAAATGGATTGGATCTATGACCGATATTCATGATCAAAAGACACTATCTGAAAAGTTAGCCAGACTAGTGGCGGAACGGACGGCGGAACTTGAGCAGGCAAATTTGCAACTTTATAGAAGCAATGAAGATCTGCAACAGTTCGCACATGTAGCGTCTCATGACCTCAAAGAACCTGTAAGAAAGATAAAAACATTTGGCAGCAGGCTGAAAGAAGAATTTGAGGTCGATATGCCAGACACCTCACGCTTATACCTCAGCAAAATTGAAACTGCCGCCAACCGGATGTACTCAATGATAGAAGGTGTGCTGCGTTATTCGACTCTCAGCGCTACAGAACTGATCAAAGAGCCTGTTTCTCTGCTTCAGATAATGCAAAATATTGAAACCGATCTTGAAGTGCCGATTTCCGAAAAAAGGGCAGTGATAAGGTATGATTCATTTCCGTTGATAGAAGGCTCCCCCATCCTGCTATATCAGCTTTTTTACAACCTCGTCAATAACTCTCTGAAGTTTTCCAAAGCAGATACAGCTCCGGTCATAAGGATATCGGCTAAAGAACCAGATCAAGTTGAACTTATCAATAGCCGGCTTGATCCTTCAAAACAATATATAAAGCTGATGGTGCAAGACAATGGAATCGGTTTTGAGCAGTCGGAAGCAGAAAAGATCTTCGGAAGCTTTACAAGACTTAACTCAAAAGACAAATATGAAGGGACGGGGTTAGGACTTTCATTATGTAAGAAGATTGTTGAACGGCATAAAGGCAGTATTGTAGCTAAAAGCGCCGAGAATGAAGGGGCAAAGTTTATCATTCTACTGCCCGTGAATTAAGGTAAACGTGTAAGCCAATCTGCGCGATCCTCATTGATATCAAACAACGTGACCAGTCCATTTT
>DATJDP010000138.1:0-39570 GCA_035497355.1 Flavipsychrobacter sp. | reverse complement strand
TTTTTAAAGTCAATTATCAATCGTTTCTGAGTCTTTATTCTTTTATCTTCTGTAGTCCTCGGCTCCTTCTGAACTTTCACCATAGCTCCTGACCGGAATAGGTCCACTATAAATGGTGCCTGATGGCTGTTCAGCTCCTTGATACATATCCCTGTTAATTGGCGTGCTGTTACCTGGCTTCACATAGTTACCGTTCCCAACAGGTACAGAGTTAGTAATCTGGTTATCCTTATTATAAAACTGGCTATTATTGATATACATCCTTGTTCCCTGATCTGCATAATCGTAATAAGCATTGTACGAGTAGTTGAAGATCGTCGGTGAACTTTCCACAATTACAGGTTGCTTATTCGTTTGTGCATTTACTTCAAAGCCAGCCAATATCATCGCTAAAACCACTATCCGTTTCATAACTCCCAATTTTTCGGTTCATCGGTCTACCTGCCATAATGCGGATCAGTAAGAGTACCAGAGCCACATCCTATGCAATGACCGTTATTTTTAGTAGTATCATAAGGTAACGAACGATAAGGAAGATCTGCCCGCTCTATATTGTTCCACGTTCTGTTATTGTTTTGGAGCGCCGGGCTACCCATTGCACCGTTCACAGTGTTTTGGCTATAACCCTGGTACTGTTGTGTATTGTTCATTTGCAGAGATCCCTCCGCTTGTACTTCCTGGTTATTCGTGCCGGTATTCAATTTCACATTTGCAGCGGGCTTTACATCGGCAGCCTGGTTACTATAGATACGTTCATTACTCATGTCCGTTCTGTATGTTCTGTTTGTTTGAGCATTTGCTCCATAACCTATGAAACCAAGCGCCATCATAATCATCAACTTTTTCATAGTTCCGTTTTTTTGATTCCTGCTATATGTTTTGCAAAACCGTACCCGCGGCCCACGACAGTGTTATAAACAACTGTTAAAACGATATAATTCCGTTATAACGTTATTGATTTTCTTAGCCTTTCTTTATTAGCACCGCCTTCATTAATTAAGTATTTTTGCCGAAAGATTTTGATCTATGCTGAAGACAGGCAATACCATTGTGAGTATCTATACCGAAATGACTCCGAATCCGGAAACAATGAAGTTTGTTGCAAATAAGTTATTGTATCCAGGTAAAAGCATCGATTTTCCTGAGGAAGCAAGCGCAGCACCTTCGCCCCTGGCAAAAGAGCTGTTTGCTTTCCCCTTCATAAAGAGTGTATTTATTGCGAGCAATTTTGTTACGCTTACCAAAACGGTTGATACACAGTGGGATGAAGTGATCCCTACCGTTCGGGAGTTTTTGAAACAATACCTGGAAGATGGGAAAACCATCATCAACGAAAATGAAATCGTGGCAAGACCTGCTGCTTCCAACGATGTGAACGCAGATGATACGGATGTAGTGAAGAGAATCAAAGAGCTTCTTGAAAACTATGTGAAGCCGGCCGTGGAAATGGACGGCGGTGCTATCAGCTACAGAGGCTACGAAGATGGTGTTGTGAAACTGATGATGCAAGGCTCCTGCTCAGGTTGCCCAAGCTCTATGATCACACTGAAGGCCGGGATAGAAGGGATGATGAAAAGGATGATACCTGAAGTAAAAGAAGTGATTGCGGAGTCTGAATAAGACGCGTTTGTTTTTTTCATACATGCATCCCTGCTCAAAAGGCAGGGATTCTTATTATAATAAACCCTGCAGCCTACTCATTAAATCATTGTATTTTTAGCCAGCAACATTGAATAAATGAACAGTAACAATTACGTATGCATTATGGCCGGCGGAATCGGCAGCCGCTTCTGGCCGGAAAGCCGTACTGCTTATCCAAAGCAGTTCCTTGACCTCCTCGGTACCGGAAAATCGCTGATACAATGGACTTATCATCGCTTCAAAAGCTTTATCCCTCAGGAAAACATTTACTTCATCACCAACCATAGCTATATCGAAGTACTGCAAAGCCAGCTTCCGGAAGTAGCAGCACAAAATATACTAAGCGAGCCATCGCGGAAAAATACGGCGCCGTGCGCCGCGTACTTTGCTCATAAAATGTATGCGCTCAACCCTAAGGCCAATATTATCCTCTCGCCCGCCGACCACCTGATAATGGATGAACAGGCTTTTCAAAGAACAACGCTTGAAGCACTTGAGTTTGTTGCCAACCATGATGCTTTGCTAACGATGGGCGTGAAGCCAACTCGCCCCGACACCGGTTATGGCTACATTCAGTATGATGCCGAAGACGCTATTGATACTGTTTATCGCGTAAAGACCTTTACAGAGAAGCCGAACCTCGAACTGGCGCAAACCTTTTTGAGAAGTGGAGACTTCCTGTGGAATTCGGGAATTTTTGTCTGGAATGCCTATACCGTGATGGATGCTATAGAAAAGCACTTACCGGAGATGCATGAGATCTTTGCGCAGGCAAAAGATGTCTATAACACTGAAGATGAGACCGCGGTTATCAGCGAGCTTTACTCCCAATGCACGAACATTTCCATTGACTACGGCATTATGGAAAAGGCACGAAATGTATTTGTGATCCCTGCCTATTTCGGCTGGTGCGACCTGGGAACCTGGGAGTCGGCCTACGAAAATTCAGAAAAGGACTACCTTGGAAATGCAGTATATGGCAAGAACGTAATGGTGATAGATGCTACAGAATGCATGGTTAAAGCAGGGGACGACAAGCTTGTTGTATTGCAGGGATTGGAGAAATTCATTGTAATAGATACAGATGATGTGCTTCTTATTTGTGAGCGAAGCCGCGAGCAGCAGATTAAAGAATATGTTGCAGAAGTAAAGCGTAACAGAGGCGAAAAATATCTCTAATGGAGCTCGAACATAAACACAGCGCTACGGGTACTACAATCTTTACTGTAATGAGCGCGCTTGCATCCACGCATCGTGCTATCAACCTTTCGCAAGGCTTCCCTGATTTTCCTATTGACCAAAAGCTTGCTGATTATTTGGCTGATGCGGCAAAAGGGAACTACAATCAATATGCGCCGATGACCGGCCTCCCTGCATTGCGACAGGGAATCGCAGAAGATTTTTTAACCCGATACCATATCAGCATTCACCCTGACGAGGAAATAACTATAACGCCGGGCGCTACTTATGGCATTTATACATCCCTTACCTCTTTTCTTCAGCGCGATGATGAAGTGATTATCCTGGAGCCTGCTTATGACAGCTACATCCCCAACATAGAAATGAACGGGGCAAAGGCCGTTTGTGTTCCCCTTGTTGCACCCGGTTTTTCAGTTGACTGGGAGCTGGTCAGACATGCAGTCACACCGAAAACAAGGGCAATAATCGTTAATACACCCAATAATCCCACAGGAGCCACCTGGAGTATGAAGGATTGGGAAGAATTAGCCTCTCTGGTCAGAAACACTGATATCATTATTATCTCGGATGAAGTTTATGAACAATTGGTGTTCGACGGAAAAAAGCACATATCCGTTTTAGAGCATCCGGAGCTAAGGGAGAGAAGTTTTGCTGTATTTTCTTTTGGAAAGGTTTTTAATAATACCGGCTGGAAGATCGGCTTTGTCATTGCAACGAGAAAAATGACACATGCCTTTCGTCATATTCATCAATTTATATCCTTTTCAGTGAACACACCGGCACAATATGCCATTTCAGAATATTTGAAGTTACCTGCCCGTCCGAATGTCACTTCGATCATGGAACAGAAGAGAGATCTGTTTCTGAGTTTGATGGAAAAACTGCCTTTCACCATGCATCAAAAAACCTCAGGCAGCTACTTTCAAATATTGGGTTATGAACAGATCAGCGATCTGCCCGATCTGGAATTTGCGAAATGGCTAACTGCTGAGTACGGCGTAGCGACGATACCCGTTAGTGCCTTTTATAGCAATCGGAAAGACAACCGTTTAATTCGCTTTTGCTTTGCCAAAAAAGACGAGACACTAACAGAAGCGGTACATCGTCTATCAGGGTTGATGTCTCGTGCTTCAACAATCTCTAACATATAAACAAACTCCCCGCCTTCATCCCGCTCTACTGACTGTACCGTGCATGCAATTCTTCGCTTTTGTGTTCGACTTGCAGCTTTTTCGTATACAACCAGTAGGAATGTCGCATATACACCGCATCGCTCTCATTTTCCCTCGCGAGATTTGTATCGTTGCAAAAGGAATTTCAAAGATGGTTTTGAAACGAAATAGATTGTAACAGGAGGAAACATAACATGAGAAAGATAATTGTTCAGGAGTTTATCAGCCTGACGGTGTTATCCAGGCACCAGGCGGACCAGAGGAAGACACCTCAAGCAACTTCAAGTACGGTGGTTGGACTGCGCCATATTTCCATGAAGCAGATGCTGCGGCAGGTGAGTTAATGCAAAAATGGATGGCTCCCGCGGATCTTTTGTTGGGTAGAAAGACATTTGAAATCTTTGCTGGTTATTGGCCCACGCATGCAGATATATGGCCCGGCATCAACGAAGTGACGAAATATGTGGCAAGTACCACTGTGGACAAGTCAGACTGGCAAAACTCCGTGTTCCTGAAAAGCACTGAAGACATCAAAAAGCTAAAGAATTCTGAAGGTTCTGATATCCAGGTGATTGGCAGTGGAGATCTTGCTCAGACACTTTTCAAACATGATCTGGTAGATGAACTAAGGCTCATGACCTTTCCCATTACACTGGGTACCGGGAAGCGCTTGTTCGGAGAGGGAACTATAGCGGCCGCTTTTACATTAGCAGAGCGTTTGATTACCCCTAACGGTGTGATCTTTGCGAGCTACAAAAGAACCGGAGAAATCAGGACTGGTACTGTGGGAGAATAAAAGCGCCTTTTGCCGGGCCGTCAGAACAACAAACTCAGGTAATCAAACCCAAGCTTCATTATCAAAGCAACCACCACAACTATAAAAACAATGCGAATGAACGTACTCCCCTTTTTCAGTGCCGTACGGGAGCCTGCATAATTGCCCATCATATTGGCCAGGGCGATGGGAAGTGCTAACTGCCAAACCACATAACTTTTGACCAGGAAGAAACACAGCGCGCCAAGGCTGGCAACCCAGTTCACAACCTTGGCATTAGCAGAGGCGTGAAGGAAGTTGTAGCCAAACAGGATTACAAATGCGAAGATCAGGAAGCTGCCTGTACCGGGTCCGATAAGGCCTTCATAAAAGCCGAGGACCGCTCCCGTTCCGATTGCATACCAATAATACCGCTTCCGGCTCACCAGCTTTTCCTTTTGATGCAAACCGAGTTCACGCTTATAAAGGGTATAAAACAAAACCACAACGAGCGCGATAATAATGATCGGCATGAACTGATCCTTATGAATAAAACTGACAAAAACTGCCCCGCAAAGACCACCGATAAAAGCCGCAATAATAGACAGCGAAAGATGTTTCCAGTCAATGCGAACCTTACGTATGTAACGCACGGCAGCAACGGTCGTTCCACAAAACGAAGCCGTCTTATTAGTGGCAAGGATTTGCGCAAGGGCCAACTGAGGTTGTAAAATTAAGAGTGCTGGCAATTGTATCAGTCCGCCCCCGCCCACCATAGCATCTACATAACCGGCGAGAAAGGCAAAAAGGCAAAGTAGCAACAGCAACATTTCATAAAAATAATAGCTGCATGAGAAAAAGCCTCATGGTAACCGTAAGCCTTTGAAAAATAATATCAGTAAGTGATTACCTGTTCTTCCATCACCTCCGGCATTTTCCGGAATTCGTACTGCTGATTCCGAAGCTGTGGCTCAAAGCCCGCCTCACGGATGGCTTGTTGAATACCTTTAGCTGTAAACCGGTGTGGCGCTCCTGCAGCGCTCACTACATTTTCTTCGATCATAATAGAACCGAAATCATTAGCGCCGGCATGCAAGCACATCTGCGCCACCTGCTTCCCAACGGTAAGCCAGGATGCCTGGATATTTTTTACGTTTGGCAACATAATCCGGCTGAGTGCTATCATGCGGATATATTCCTCCGCTGTTGTCAAATTCTTAGTTCCTCTAATTCTCTTTAGCAGAGTATCCACATCTTGGAAAGTCCATGGGATAAACGCAATAAATCCCTTAGCACCTTCCGGCTTCTTCGCTTGCACATCCCGGATCTTGACCAGGTGTTCAAACCGTTCATAAAGCGTTTCCACATGTCCAAACATCATGGTAGCGGTAGTCGTTAGTCCGATCTTATGGGCTTCATGCATAATATCCAGCCACTCCTGCGCACCGCATTTGCCTTTCGAGATCAAGCGTCGAACACGGTCGTTGAGTATCTCTGCACCTGGTCCCGGCATGCTATCCATTCCGGCTTCCTTAAGTGCCAACAGTGCTTCACGATGAGAAACACCGGAAACCTTACAGATATGAGCAACCTCCGGAGGTCCTAATGTGTGGAGTTTAAGATTCGGGAAGAGTTGTTTGAGTTGACGAAACAAGGACGTGTAATAATCGAGTCCTAATTCCGGATGGTGTCCACCTTGCAGTAACAGCTGTTCGCCGCCGTACCGAAATGTCTCCTCAATCTTCTGTTTATATGTTTCGATATCAGTAACATAAGCTTCAGGGTGGCCTGGAATCCGGTAGAAATTACAAAACTTACAGTTGGCTACGCAAACATTCGTGGTGTTCATATTGCGATCAATGATCCAGGTGACCTTGTTGTAAGGAACCTGAGTCTTTCGCAACTCGTTGGCCAGAAACATCAACTCGGTAAGGGGTGCGTTCTCAAAAAGGAAAACCCCTTCTTCAGCGCTAAGAAAGTCAAAGTTCAATGCCCGATCATACAGTGTAGCCAATTCCATCCTGCAAATTTTACCAGACAAAATTAACTGAAAAAGCGCAACAGGCCTTGCAAATTCCTTATGGCTCTATTTGCAGTGGCCTGATAGACACGAGTATTTGCAATGAAGAAATATTTTGTTATTTTGTAGTAATGAGTACGGTCATTCTTACCTTATTTGGAGATGCTTACGCTCCACCAACCGTCAAACCTGGCAAAAAGAGCGGTTCGACTGAACAGAAACTAAGAGGACCTATTGAGGAAAAGGGCACTGAGAGGAAAAGAAGATCTGTAAAAAAGAGTTTTGAAAGCGCCTCCGATATTTTGAATGGCTGGGTACCGGAAAGACAATATTATTCTATTGGAGAAGTAGCGGGTCTTTATAAAGTGAATGCCTCTCATATTCGCTTCTGGACCAAAGAATTCAACCTGAAAGTACGCACAACAAGAAAGGGAGATAGGCTGTACACACCAGCGCAGATCTTTGAGTTGCGTACTATTTATCATCTCGTTAAGGAAAGAGGATTTACATTAGCAGGAGCAAAGACCAAATTAAAAGAAGAAAGGAAAACCGTCAACGCTTCACTGAATTTGAAACAGTCTTTGACCAAACTGAAAAAACAGCTTATTACCATCCGTCAACAACTTGATTAACCTATGAAATATCTTTTTGCATTTTTATTGATGTCCATGAGCGTTTCAACCTTTGCACAGAGCGATTTTGATAAGTCAAAGGATCCGGAAAATAATGCTGTAGTATATAAAGGACAAATAACGTTTGAAGACTTAAAGGCGGAATCTAGCTTTAATTGGTTCCGGGATGGAACCGAACAATATAAACCGAATACAAAAGAGGTTGAGTTTCTAAAGAAGAATTTGAAAAATTATCGGCTCGTGGTGTTACTTGGTACGTGGTGTGAAGACTCACAGAATCTTATTCCTAAGCTTAATAAAGTCCTCGAGACGGCCGAATTTCCAATGTCTCAGTACCAAATGTTTGGCGTTAACAGAGAAAAGGCCGCCAAGTATGCCGAGAAACAAATGTATAAGCTGGAAAAAGTACCAACTATTATAGTCTTCAAAGGAAATAAAGAATTAGGTAGAATTGTGGAAACGGTTGATAAATCAGTAGAGAATGGACTTGTAAAAATTATAAACGGGGGAAAAGATTTAGATTAACGACCAAAGCTAGTTTAGTTTAAATGGTGCGATAAGCTGAAACTCCGGAATGCCGACAGTGATAAGTCTTTTGTTGTAAAGGTTCTCCATCTGATACGTGCCGTACATTTTGCCCATGTCACTCTTAAGATTTGCTGCAGACACGTACTGATAGCTGCTGCCGGACTCAATAACAGGTTGTTGTCCTACTACTCCGTCACCTTCGACTTCACGATACGATCCATTGCTGTCAATGATGTACCAATGCCTTTTAAGCAGTTTCACCGGGGTCGCGCCAAGATTTTCAATCGTTATCTTGTACGCAAAAAGATACTCAGAACTAAGTGGATTTGACTGGGTAGGCTGATAAAATGTCTCGACAGTAACGCTTACACCCTCTGTTACCTGTTGTACCATAGCAAGCGGCTTATTTATGTAAATATAGGCAATAAACGAATCAAAATCACCTATTCCCCGGCTATTAATTTCTGATAGACTTCCGTGACGATACGGCTTTCATAGCCCTTTTGCAATAGATAGGCGTAGAGCTTTGCGCGCTTTTTGAGATAATTTCTTTCCGACCGTAACTCAGAAAGTTTTTTGTCCATCAACTTTTCGAGCGTATACAGATATTCCTGATCATCTATCCCCTGCAGTGCCTTTTTTATACAATACTCGGAAACACTTTGTTGCCTTAGATGTGCTACTATCTTGTTTCTGCCCCAGCCTTTCAAACGAAACTTTCCTCTGGCAATCGCCTGGGCATACCGCTGTTCATTAAGCAATTCCACTTCTATAAGTTCTGACAGATATTGTTCTACCTCGTCCGTTCGACAACCGAGCTCATAGAGCTTGTTACGTACTTCTTTATGGCTTCGCTCCTGGTAATTGCAATAATGGAAAATTGCAGTCTTAACGTCCATAGGGAAAACAGATTTAACGGCCCATGTAAACCATGAGGATTTGTACGTCGCTTGGATTTACACCGCTGATTCTGCTTGCCTGCCCTAGTGTACGAGGCTTTATCTTGTCTAACTTCTGGCGTGCCTCTGTGCTTAATGCTGACAGTTTGCTGTAATTAAAGCTCTCAGGAATACTGAGATCTTCAAGCGTGGCCATTTTCTTTACAAGATCTCGTTCCTTTTCTATGTAAACTTCGTACTTCGTTTGTATTTCTGCCTGTTCAAGCACCAATGCGTCGAAATTTTGCAGCGCGGCCTTCAATTCAGGTATAGCATCGATTATATCTGCAATACTGATTCCCGGGCGTAGTAAAAGTTTTGATGCTCTTGTACGTTCAACAAGCAAAGAGGACGATTTTTCTTCCAGCAAAGAAGCAACCTGGGTCGGTTCTATAGAAAATTCAGACAGGATTTCACGAACTTTTGCGACACTATCCTTTTTGTCGCACATTAGTTGGTATCGCTCTTCTGTTGCTAAGCCTAGCTGGTAGCCCATTTCTGTTAAACGAAAATCAGCATTATCCTGACGAAGCAGGGTTCTAAATTCTGCCCGGCTTGTAAACATTCTATATGGCTCGTCGGTGCCTTTATTAATCAAATCATCGATTAACACTCCTATATAAGCATCACTTCTCTGTAACACAAACGGCTCATCTTCCTTAGCCTTTCTATGAGCATTAATCCCTGCCATCAGGCCTTGACAAGCGGCTTCCTCATATCCCGTCGTTCCGTTGATTTGCCCGGCAAAGAACAGATTACTGATCAACTTCGTTTCGAGCGAGAAATTGAGCTGAGTAGGAGGAAAATAATCGTACTCTATAGCGTAACCCGGACGGAAGAACTTGCAATTCGCAAACCCCGGAACTTTCGTAAGTGCTTTGTACTGAACATCTTCCGGTAATGAAGTGCTAAATCCATTGACATAAATTTCGACGGTATTCCAGCCTTCCGGCTCTACGAAAAGTTGATGCCTATCTCTTTCTGCAAAACGGTTAATCTTATCCTCAATACTGGGACAATACCGCGGACCACTACCCTTTATGCGACCTTGATACATCGGTGACTTTTCAAATCCGGTCCGTAAGATATCGTGAACTTCGGGGGAAGTATATGTAATCCAGCAGTGCCTTTGATCTTCCGGCTTAATTTTATCTATGGGCAAATAGGAAAATCCTACGACTTCGGCATCTCCCTCTTGTATTTCCATCTTGCTATAATCAAGGCTACGTCCATCTATACGGGGAGGAGTACCAGTTTTTAATCGTTGGCTTTCAAATCCAAGCTCGACCAATTGTTCAGTAATTCCTGTTGCTTCCTTTTCACCTATTCTTCCTCCGCCAAATTGCTTTTCACCAATATGAATCACGCCATTGAGAAATGTTCCATTAGTCAATACAACGGCCTTTGAACGTATCTCTTGGCCCATGCCCGTAATTACACCCTGTATTGTTCCACGTGAAACAATTAAACCCTTCACCATATCCTGCCAAAAATCTATATTCGCAGTCGCCTCCAACATTTCCCTCCAGGTTTGTGCAAATAACATTCGATCGTTTTGCGTTCTAGGACTCCACATGCCAGGACCCTTGGACTTATTCAGCATCCGAAACTGAATCATACTTCTATCGCTTACAATCCCACTATATCCACCCAAAGCATCAATCTCCCTCACAATTTGACCCTTCGCAATACCCCCCATTGCGGGATTGCAACTCATCTGTGCGATCGTCTGCATATTCATTGTTACGAGTAATACAGTTGACCCCATGTTCGCAGCAGCCGCTGCAGCTTCACATCCCGCGTGTCCTCCCCCGACTACAATAACATCGTATTCTGTAAACATCAAGCAAAATTAATTAATTAATCGATGAAATAAACGACAACGAAAACCAGAATAACGCCCAGCGAAGAAGAATCCTTTCAACAATGTTCCACGTGGAATCAGCATATCTTTAGCGAAGGTGCCTTTTCAAACCAACAAAAAAAGAGGACCCGTTTAGGTCCCCTTTTACTCAAACTATCGTAATGGCTATTTTATAACAGTAAACTTATTGAAAAGAACTTTAGTGTCACCCTTCACGACAAGGAAGTAGCTTCCGCTTGCATAATTCGCTACATTAAGATTGATGCTTCCGTGGTTGTTATTAACCCGGGTAGTCTCCTTATAAATAGTTCTTCCAACACCGTCAATAACAGTAACTGTCAAATCCTTAATGCTTCTGTCAAACTCATATCCTATGTTCACCACATCCTTTGCAGGGTTTGGATAGACATTAAGATTCTTCGAGACAGATGCTACCGGTACTATATTATCAATGACGGCTTTAGACGTATGCAACGTAATAGAAGGCGTCTTATCAGCCAAGGTGGTAAAATACATCTCGGCAGTGTCTGCAGAAGTAACCGTATTGGCTAAGAACGGAAAATGGCCGAGTAAATTAGTTGAATTCGCTAAATCTAAACTTGACCCCGGAAACTGTGGTGCCCAAAATTCTGGCGTTGAAGGAGTTGCATGAAGAGATGAATAAGAACGCATGAAGTAATTGAGTTGAGGATCTACACCGAAATAAAGCGCTCCTGGCACTTCTGCAGCAATCCAATACCATGAGTTGCCATCTAGCAAAAGCGGGCTTGATCCGTCAAGGTCATAAAGATTTGCGTCAAATAGTTGAAAGCCAGTATCCGCTGTAGTAAAATTCTTCTCACCGTACCCTTTCATGCTCAGTTCTGTTGCATTAATCAATTTATCTCCATTCACGTCACTCCATTTATAAACGTAGATTGCAACGGTGTTTCCGTAAAGAGATGTATTAGTCCCCCCATCAGACACCGTAAACGTGGCCTTAACCGCCCTGTGCCCACCTTCTCTAACAAAATACAAAGGACCCCAGGTATTCATCGTGCCATCGCTATATTTATAGCCCAACGTTATAATTGGCTTTCCATTAGCATCTAATCTTCCCTTACTGTAAATAGAATCGGTAACCATAGAAGTAGCCGTCGCAATATTATTGCTTCCTTGCTCGTCCCCATTTGCAGCAGTGACATTGTACGTCAAATCTAAGGTGCCAGTTTGGTTGATAGCGGGAATATTAAGAGCATTTGGACTCACTACCTCAATTACCGAATCAATCGTATTAAAAGTCGTAGACGAAACAACAGAGTCCTGCGCCAGTACCGAACTAGTCCCACCGGTCGGTGTAAAGGAGAGTGTAGATTTCAAGTTAATACTGCTTTCAGCAGAAGCGCCGAAATTGGCGATAAGTGCGCCGGTATAAACTTTATAAGCATCGGGTGAACCAGAAGACAGTTCATATTTCGGGATTGCATAGCTATGTAAAATGGACATAGCATTGTTAACAATACCAAGATCATGTGTAAACCCAAATCCCCAGTTCGTAAGAGATCCATGAACAGCCTGACCAGCAGCAATCTCAGATTTCAATGCTAATCCATCAGACTGCGAAATCATAATAACAGGAATAGTAACTAAACCGGCATTAGTGCCAGCCGCCATTCCTACAGCGCCACCAGCAATGTTATTATAAATAATCACAGCCACAGCGCCTGCTTGTTGCGCATAGTATGCCTTCTCGCTAAAATCGCAAGTACCACGACTAACTAAAGCAAACTTACCTGTCAGGCTGCCTGAAGGCAAATTGCTGCAGCCAAGCGTATCGGTCATTGCAGTATCGATTGGGAGATTGTACCAAAAAGAATCTATCGCCCTCCCCCAATTACCGGTTGCTAGTGCATCACCATTGTTTGCCATAGTAAATGTCTTGGAACCAGAAATGTTAGAAGGAGAATTTACCAGAAACGTTGGAGCAACAAGATTTATTACCTGAGCATCTGACTGGATCGTCTGACCCAAGAAGAGGGAAGAAAAAGCAAAAGTAAGTAACAACTGTCTTTTCATAATATGAAAATTTTACGGTTTAGCTTCACAAGTTAAAAAAGATTTGTTAAAAGAAAAAAACAGTATATAAAAAATATACCAGAATCTTTATTTCTCTATAAATCAAATTGTCTGCTTAATTCCAGCATTCGGTCTATCGGACGCTTTGCTGCAACGCGCAAATCTTCGTTCATAGTGATTTCAGGAAGTTCATATTTCATACACAAGTACAATTTCTCCAACGTGTTCAACTTCATGTGCGGGCAATCATTACAAGCACATGAATTATCGGGTGGTGCGGGAATAAATGTCTTCTTCGGTGCCCTTTGCTGCATCTGATGTAAAATACCCGCCTCCGTCCCCACTATAAAGCTCTCGCTCTTACTATTGGTGGCATATTTAATCAACTGTGTTGTAGAACCAACAAAATCCGCAATTCTCAATACCGCGTCTTCGCATTCAGGATGAGCGATGAATTTGGCATCTGGATGTCTCTCCTTAAGCTTCGTAATTTTCTCCAGAGAAAAAATTTCATGAACCATACATGCACCATTCCACAGTACCATATTCCTTCCGCTTGTCTTATTTATATAAGCCCCAAGATTTTTGTCCGGTGCAAATATGATCTTCTGCTCCGCAGGCAAACTATCAACAATTTGCTTTGCATTCGAAGACGTACAAATAATATCGCTCAACGCTTTAATTCCAGCAGAGCAATTGATGTAAGAAATCACAAGGTGATCTGGGTGTTTTTCTCTAAACGCTTTAAAGATAGGTGGAGGACAACTATCGCTTAACGAACAACCGGCTTTCAAATCCGGCAATAATACCTTCTTCCCTGGATTAAGAATTTTCGCCGTCTCAGCCATAAAGTGTACTCCCGCAAATACAATAACATCAGCTTCCGTTCTCGCTGCTTCCTGTGCCAACCCTAAGCTGTCTCCAATATAATCAGCTACATCCTGGATATCCGGTTCCTGATAGTAATGCGCAAGGAGAATGGCATTCTTCTCCTTCTTCATTTTTTCGATTTCTTCGAACAAGTCTAAAGACGGGTCAATTTCAATGCCTAAAAATCCGACTTTTTCGATTTCATCAACTGCCGTTTTGATTTTCACATCCATATTAATAAGAATAAAAAAGTTTTTTAAAAAAAGTCTATTATCAATAGTACCGTGAATTGGGGGAAATAAAATCCCAATCCACTTTGCAAAATTACCAGAAATCATTCATCCCTATTCAAACTAACGTAGTACACATTATGAATCACAGCAAACAAGGCAAACTCACACAAAAATGTGAGTAAGTGGATAAACCTCAATGGAATAAAAACAAACCGGTGAATTTTGGAAATGGGTGTGAAGAAACCCTCATTTTTAACGGATAAGTTTATGGACCGAAGTCAAATTACTGGAAATGAGTAGGAAGTGATTACTTATACAATTGCAATGCACACTAATCCACAAATCGATATGGAAAAGAAAAAATAACATGGTATCAATTCCTTATAATCCAGCAAACAATCTGCTTTTGACGGGCAAAAAGCTTTGTTATCTCATTTTTTCCAATAAATTTGCCATCCTTACAAAATATCAACACACAACCTCTATTATGGCTGTAATTCAGAAAATCAGAGATAAGTATGCAAAGCTTGCAGGTTTTATCATTGCCCTTGCACTGGTAGGTTTTATTTTAATGGATGCTGCAAGTGGAAGATTTGGTGAACTATTCGGAAGAGATAATAGTGTTGCCAAGGTAAACGGTAAAAAAATAGACTATAAAGAATATGCAGAGCGCATTCAGGAATATGAATCTCTTTATGAAGCTCTCGGTAATAATAAAATAGATGACAACACCAGAGCACAGATTCATGATCAGGTGTTGAAAGAAATGATTTACGAGAACGTGATCGCTGATCAAATGGATGATCTGGGATTGACTATAACTAAGGAGGAAGAAAAGAATATGATCGTCGGAGCAAACCCTGATCCTCTCGTTATGCAATTCCCTTATTTCAAAAATCCACAGACAGGCCAGTTTGATCCGCAGTATCTCATGCAGTTCGAGCAAAACAAACTTGATCTTTCCAATCCACAAGCTCAGAAAGCAATGGAGCTTTGGCAGTCTATGAAAAGCTATATCAAGCGTCAACGTCTTATTCAGAAATATAACAGTCTTTTTGTCAATGCCGTTTATACCCCTGGTTTTCTTATTAGCCGTCAAGTAAAAGACCAGAACCTCATAGGCGGTGTTCAATATGTGAAGGTTCCTTACACTTCTATAAATGATAACGAAGTGAAAGTAACTGACGCAGATTTGAAAGCGTATATGGACAAGCATGCTGCGCAATACACGATACAAGACCCTACTCGCAGCATTGATTATGTTTCTTTCGACCTTAGTCCGTCAAACGATGATACCGCAAAAGTCCTCACATCTCTTAATAGGTTAAAAAATGATTTTGCATCTGCTACTGATGTGGAAAGCTTCGTGAATAGAAATTCAGATGAGCAATATGCTGGCGGAGCTTATGTGAATAAGAAGAATTTTATGTCTGCCTATACTGATTCCATTCTGCAACAACCAGCAGGAACTGTATATGGTCCTTTTTATGAAAACGGCTCTTACAAACTGGCTAAGGTGCTTGATAAGGCTACCCTTCCCGATTCTGTAAAGGTTCGCCATATTCTTATTAAAACAGAAGATCGCGGACAAGAAGTGGTGACAGACAGCGTCGCCAAAAGAAAAATGGATAGTGTAACCGCAGCCATTGCCGCAGGTGCAGACTTTAAGCAGCTGGCTGAACAATATTCCGATGACCAGGGCAGCAAGACGAACGGGGGAGAATACACTTTCACTTTATCGCAGCGTCCGGGCATCTCAAAAGAATTTGCTGATTTTGTTTTTGAAGGGAAACCGGGACAAACAAAGGTGGTAAAAGTTGACAACGACCAGTATGCCGGTTATCACTATATTGAAATACTTAGCCAACAGGATTATCAGCCAACTGCTAAAATAGCGATCATCACTAAGCCACTTTTTGCAAGCGACGAGACCGAACAGGCTGCTTATGCAAAAGCAAATGAGTTCGCAGGAAAGCATGGTAACGGAAAAGCGTTTGATGATGCTGTAAAATCTGAAAGGTTAAACAGACTTCAGGCCCAAAATGTAAAGGTGAATGATTTCGTTCTTCCCGGACTAGGCTCTTCAAGAGAAATCATTCGCTGGATGTATGACGCAAAAGTTGGCGATGTTTCTCCTGTGTTCAGTCTTGATGGACGCTACGTTGTAGCAAAGCTCACTAACATTCAGGATAAGGGAATGATGCAGTTAGATGAAAGCAATCGTCCGATGTTGGAGTCGCTGGTAAAAGCAGAAAAGAAAGCAGATATTATTGCTGGTAAGTACAAGAGCATGACTACTCTTGCAAGCATTGCACAGACTTCTGCACAACAGGTTCAAAATGCAGATTCTTTTAATGCGGCAAATCCTTATATAATGAATCTTGGTTTCGAACCGAAGGTGGTAGGCTACACCTTCTACGATGGATTTAAGTCAAATACTGTTTCTCCTGCCATTAAAGGACAGGACGGTGTTTTCTATACTATGCTGAAATACCGTCAACAAATGCCGGTAAATGCTCAGGATCCTATGCAACAACAAATGCAAATGATGCAAAGCATGCAGTTGAAGAATGCAATCGCGGGTTCCCTGCAGCAATCGATGCTAAGAAACGTTACTGTAAAATACAATGCTAAGAACCTTTACTAGGTTATTAAGCTATATTATTATTATGAGATGAGGCTGCATCCACGGATGCAGCCTCATCTCTTTTATTACAGCATTTGTAAAAGGAAAACAATAAAGGGAAGTTTCGCCATAATAAAAATCGAAATGGCGTGTCAATAGTATTGATAGAGGGGTCCTATTTTAAGCAATTAAGAGTTCGTATTTTTGTACCAACTACTTGGATATTATGGAAACAATTGTGAATAAAGTTGCGGAGAGTGGAATAATTACCCTTGATTTATCTTCATATTTACCTACAAAAGAAAGCATCGCAGTATTCGATCTCAAACCTTTCCTTTTTCGTGAGATGATTCTTCGGGAAAAGGAATACCGTGCTGCATTACAAACGTTCGACTGGCAGCAGTTTGAGAATAAGCATGTCGCCATTAGCTGTAGCGTGGAGGCCATCATTCCGGTTTGGGCGTATATGCTTGCGGCCTCTTATCTCCAGCCTTTCGCATCTTCTATCTATCTGGGATCCGTAGACGATTTAAAGAAACAATATCTTATCTCCTCTCTCTCTGCCATCAACCGGGAGGATTTCGAGGGGAAACGTGTCGTAATTAAAGGCTGTGGGGAAATTCCCGTTCCCTACACTGCTTATGTTGCTATTACTGCGTTGCTTCGTCCTTATGTGAAGTCGCTGATGTATGGTGAGCCATGTTCCACTGTCCCTATTTATAAAAAGAAGTAGCTTACCGTTCCACCTCGCTCACAATAAGGTTGCGGGCAATCTTTTCAGAAAGGAGAATCGACGGCGATTTCTCCAGTTCAATTAAGATGCTTTTATCATATCCCATTACCTCAATGGTTGTAACGAACTTTCCTATCTGTAAGCCGAAACGCTCCAATTGCTGTAGAAATGGAGAAGTTGTGTCCTTTACAGCGGTTATAATGTAAGTATTATTCATTTCTGCCTCGGATAGGAGTAGGTTAGAGGAGGAAGGAAGCTTTCCGTCTGAATCGGGAATGGGATCACCATGCGGGTCAAACTGTGGATAATCCAGATATCCGTCCAGCCTGTCGATCAGTTTTTGCGAATGGATGTGCTCGAGTTGTTCCGCCACTTCATGCACTTCGTCCCACGAAAAATGTAGCTTGTCATGAAGAAAAGTCTCCCATAGGCGGTGTTTGCGGATAATCTGTAGTGCTTTGGTAACCCCTTTATCTGTAAGCCGCACTTTCTTATAACGCTCGTAATGAATGAGGTTTTTTTCTGAAAGCTTGCGCAACATATCTGTTACAGTAGCTGGTTTCGTTTTCATCCGTTCAGAGATTTCGTTTACCGAGACTTCACCACTTTCATTTTTATGCTGAAGGCTATAAATGTTTTTCAGGTAATTTTCTTCTGTGAATGTCAGTTGCTGCATTGGGATAAAAATACGATTTAACAGAGATGGATGTTAAATGCAAATTAGAAATGCACTTAAAAACCCTTATCCCTTCTCGCTTTCAGCAAAAATTGTTAGTTTCGTTTATTCCCAACTCATTAAAGCTACTTGGTTTCATGAAGCATGTTCGTATCCGTAGGGCGCGTGGCTTATCTGCATTGTTGATTGTTTTTATTGTTGTCTTTGCTGCTACCCGTACCGCTTACTCTCAGCAACAAAAGAAGGAGACGCAACCTTTGCGCAATCTTAAGGTTATCAGTGAAGAACCTGATGGGAAAGGTAATATAGTGAGAGTAGTCCAGTACGATCAGGGATATATGCGTATCACAGAGACGACCATTACCCCGCGCGTTTTGCCTGTTGGTAGTTATACTGTAAAGTTTGATCCGGATACGCTGATAAAAGATTCCGTTCGACTGATTGTTGATAAGTCGAAGCACTGTCTTATGGTTTATTATCGGAAGCACATGCTTCGCGCCTATAAAGCAACCTTCGGGCCCACTCCGATGAGGGATAAGAGTATGGAGGGCGATCGTTGCACTCCGGAAGGCGAGTTTAAAATAACTAATATCAATCCCAGATCCAGGTACAATAAGTTTATGCTCCTGAGCTATCCCACAGAAAGCAATTGGGAGAAATTTAATAAATTAAAGTCCTCTGGTATCATTCCGAAGACAGCGCAGATCGGCGGGGATATAGGCATCCATGGCATTTGGCCTGGCGGTGATGATATGATAGAGATGGGTGTCGGCTGGACAGACGGTTGCGTTGCGCTGAAGAATAAAGACATTGAGGAGTTAAGTTCTATGGTAGGCGTAGGAACTAAAGTTGTGATTCTCAAAGAGATAAAGAGAAAGTTTCAATAATTACGCTGAAGGGAGCATAAGCGGCATGGGTGTAATTGTCTGCGCTATCACATAAATCGTGAATCATCCTTTGGTTTAGCTCTTGCGTATTCACAACGAGCTGACGAAATCTTCGTAACCCTCGCGCCATCCTTTCCATTGGCTATCTAAACCAAGAGAAAAGTTGTGGAAGACAGTTACCAGTTCGCTCTTTGTTGCTTTCAGCACCTCTGCCATGGCTTTCAACTTCGAAAAAGCCTCATCTGCCGTTAGGTGTGCTTCAAAATGTGCTGTGCTGTCCATAAAACAAAACGGATGTATCCTTAAAGAGCTTTGCCGTTCCTTCTCAAAGTCATACCAGTAAAAAGCTCTTCCGGTTCCTGCACGAAAGCCCAGGTGTGAACCGTAGCCCATACTCCAGTCGTCCGACATTCGTTGGCCAGTTAGAAAACGATAGGTCTGCGGAATCTGTAGACGGATATAATGTTGCCGCGATTGTACGATCTGCACCTTTACGATTCGTTCAAGTACCTTCTTTTCTTCGGCAAAAACCTCTTTTTGAAAAGAATAATAGGACGGATGCAGTCCGACGGATGATCCTTCTTCTTCCATAAAAGACCGGATCAACTGCTGCATGCAAGTTTTTTCGGGATTGATATTTTTATCAAATGCAGTTGAATTGAGCGTGGATAAAACGAAATAATAGGGGTTCAGTCCATATTTTTCATGCAACAACCGAAGCCATCCGAAACTGTCATATGGATCCTTTTTGCCGCCAAACACAACTGCCGCCCGCTCCCTGAAGCTGCTGAAATTTCTCTGTAGCAAGTCTTTTGCAAACGCCCCGCCAGTTCTTATAAAGCCTTTGAACCTGTAAGAATAGGCTATATCAATATCATAAGTAGGCCGGTACTGAAAATCAGCAAGCAACATTTCGAGATCCGTCCGATGTGTCAGCAAATTATAAAAGGCAAAGACCCATTCATCAACAAGCGGCCTTTCCAAGGCACCTATTTTAAACAGCAAGCTCTCCGTCGCAGGGTAGCGACCGTGCTTATCGACATCGAATGGATAGTATTCTTCATGCCGTGAGAGTAAGAAGAAGATAGCCGAAAAGAGATCAAAGGGAATATCGAAGCCAGAACCGGTGTGCGCGTACAGGGTCGGAATTTCATTCCAGTATCCGGTTTCCACTTTATGTTCCCTGATTTCCGTCTGCCATAGAAGGCCATTGTCAGGAATACAAAGAGCATTGGGTAGGGGTTCTCCATAGGAAATGAAAAATGGAAGATTGAGGACATCTTCCTTTTCGGTAATAACCAGAAAATCGGTGTGCAACAGTTCCCGGAACAGCCATCGTAGAACATATCTGAGGCGTTGGCTGCTTTGGGCACTGTAAACTACTATCACCGAAAGTTATTATTCGTTAAGACTTTCTTTCTTTCCAGAGTTGGTTGAAAGACTTTTTTGGGAACTCCAGCTTTCCTCTTTCTGCAACCCATGAATCGCTAAAGAGCTTGTTTACCACCTTTCCTTTAATTCCGGCGCTTGCACCATTCATCAAAGTACGGCTTAGCATAGCACGCTTCCATAGTTTCCAGCCAAGGTTTTCGCTGAACTCATTCAGGTTTTCCTTTACTGCCATGTGCCGGTTTTCCAGCAACATTCCATGGATGTTGATCTTTACAGGGCAGGCTTCTGTGCATGCACCGCAAAGGCTCGAAGCATAGCTCAGATGCTTAAAATCGCTCATGCCTTTCAGATGCGGTGTTATCACCGACCCTATCGGGCCGCTGTAGGTAGTGCCATAAGTATGTCCGCCAATGTTTTTGTACACAGGGCAAACGTTAAGACAGCTTCCGCAACGGATACAATAAAGGCTTTCACGCACCTGCGGTGTCTGAAGGAGGTTTGTTCTTCCGTTATCCAGCAGTATCACATACATCTCTTCCGGTCCATCAGTCTCTCCCGGCTGTTTTGGCCCTGTGAATATGGTATTATATACTGTCACGTTCTGGCCAGTTCCGTAGGTAGCAAGCAATGGCCAGAAAAGCGGCAGGTCATTGATGGTTGGGAGCATTTTCTCAATGCCTACAATAGCAATATGTGTTTTAGGGAAAGCGGTGGTCAGCCTTGCATTTCCCTCGTTTTCGCTCACACACACTCCACCAACGTCAGCTATAAGAAAGTTGCCGCCGGTTACTCCAATGTCAGAAGTTATGTACTTTTCCCTTAGGTTCTGACGTGCTATTTGTGTTAGCTCAGGAGGAGTAAGATTCGGGGCGACGCCTAGTTTTTCGTGAAAAAGTTTCGCAACGTCTTCTTTGCTTTTATGCATCGCCGGAGTGACGATATGGTAAGGAGGTTCACCGTCTAACTGCTGGATATATTCACCAAGATCCGTCTCTACAGATTCTATGTCGTGTTTAGCAAGAAAGTTGTTGAGGTGTATCTCCTCTGTCACCATACTCTTGCTCTTCACCACCTGCTTCGCATTCTTCTCCTTACAGATATGAAGGATCGCTTCCAGCGCTTCTTCACTTGTCTCTGCCCAGATCACTTTGCCCCCTCGCGCTGTAAAGTTCTTTTCAAACTCCTCCAGATATTTATCCAGTTTTTCAACGGTCTTCCACTTTACATTTTTTGCTTTTTTCCTTGCCAGCTCCAGGTCTGCGAATTGCTGCTTCCCTTTTACCACTGCATCCGAATATTTCCGAATGTTGAAAGCAAGTTTGCGCTTATGCTCCAGGTCGTGAGCTTTCACCTCGCTCTTTGCAAGAAAAGAAGTTTTATTGTCTGTCATAAGCTGTGCCGCGATTCCTGCAAACCTACTGAAAATGTGGATTGCCTCAGTAATGCTATCGACCAATTCGTTTTAATGCACATTAATTAATAGATATATTTGGAGGTAAACTGGTGTTCGTTTAATGAAGAATATATGGTCTCTAATCGCTTGTCTCGTTATTACTGCAATGCTTTTGCAAACGCAGTGCGCTAACATTTCTCCGGAAAGAGACTTGAAAGTTACGACCTGGGATGCGTTCGGGTATTATGTTTATCTACCGGCTATTTTTATTTATAAGGACTATAAAAAGCTTGGCTGGCTAGACAGCATAGACAGGAAGTATCAGGTAACGGGCGGCGATGGCTGGCAGGCGATGAAGCTTGATAACGGAAACTATACATTTAAGTATCTCGGAGGTGTGGCCCTAATGGAGGCGCCTTTGTTTTTTGCCGGTCATCTTTTTGCGCTGAATAGTAACTACCCTGCCGATGGTTTTTCAGCACCATACCAGTATGCCCTGGCATTTGGGATCATCCTCTATTCTATTCTGGCAGTTTTTCTGCTTCGAAGAATACTACGGCGATTTTTCTCCGATGTCACAACGGCAATAACACTTGTCTTATTGACCCTCGCAAGTAACTATCCTCAGTATGCAGCGGTGGATAGCGCTCAAAGCCATGCATACATCTTTGTGCTTTATGTGCTAGTGTTATTCACCACAATAAAATGGCATGAACGACCTCGCATTATCTGGGCGCTGCTAACAGGCTATATCATTGGCCTTGCAACCATGAGTCGTCCCACAGAAGCGATTATGGTTCTCATTCCCTTGCTTTGGCAAACACAAAGCAAGGAAGCGGCCAGGCAAAAATGGCGTCTTGTCCACGATCATCGAACGCATATTATTGCCGCGGCGTTTGCGGGCTTATGCGGTATTCTGCCACAGCTTATTTATTGGAAGCTTACTACAGGTTCTCTGATCTACGATGTAGGTAGCAAATGGGTTTTTCTTAACCCGTATTTCCGGGTATTGATTGGCTGGGAAAAAGGTTGGTTTATTTATACTCCAGCTACTATCCTGTTTGTGGCTGGGCTCTTTTTCGTCAAGCGGTTTCCTTTCAAAAATTCAGTGATCTGGTTTTGCATATTGAATATTTGGATTGTTATCGCCTGGTCTGATTGGCGATACGGAGGCAGTTATTCCACCCGGGCGCTGGTTCAGAGCTATCCCGTATTTGCATTCCCACTGGCAGCAATCACTGAAAGAATTGGTAAAACTAAAGGGCGTTTTTTGTTTTACCTGCTTGCCTGTTACCTTGTTGTGGTTAATATCTTTCAACTATATCAATACAATCGAGGCATTCTTCATTTCAACGATATGAACAGGCGTTATTATGGAAGCATTTATTTAAACCCACATCCTACACCTCTTGATATGAGCCTCCTTGATACCCGGGAAATGCCCGATGATGAAAGGAACTACAGAGGCGCTGTTTTGGTTTCTTCTGACAGCAATGAAGTAATTCATTTTTCTCCGAACGAAACAGGGACGGTTACACAAATGCCGCTTTCCAGAGCCAGTGTCACTGATCTGGATTGGATCAAGATTGAAGCTTCTGTTCAAAGCAACGATTTATGGCAAAGCTATCTGAATGCAACGTTGCAAATCAATGACTCCACTATGCAAACCCGCATAAGGTTATTTAGTGCTATTAGTAAAGAGGGACAATTAAATCAGTATGCGTTTTACATAAAGGTTCCGGAGTATTTCAGGAACGGCCAAATAAGGGTCTATCTCAGTTCTGCTTCAGAGTTCAATGGAATAGTAAAGCATTTAACGCTTACTGCGCTTGAAAAAAAGGATTAAAAGCCGACTCCGATCCCTATTTCCACAAGCTCAGCTTGTGTTTTATGTGTTTTTAGAAGAACAGATGTGGATAACTCCTTCAGGAAGCCTTTTTCCCGTTGAATCAAATAGATGTTGCAGCCAAGCTTTTCATAGTAGGGATCTAATTTCAGAGAAGCTTCTTTTATGTAATAACCTACCTGCAGCAGTATGCCGAATCTTCCCAGCAGAAACTCATTGCCGGCAAAAATGCTGCTTTTCCAGCTATACTTACTTTCCTCTCCCGGGTGAATCTCATTATTTTTCAAAAAGGCATAGATCCCTTTATGATAAGAATAATCGACGCCGATCAGCAGCTTATTTTTACTCATGTATCGTTTGCTTGCAAAGACAGAAACCAGGTAGACGGGATAGAGCGGTCCATTGGCCTGTCCGTATTCATTAGCTGCAATACCAAGCCGTATCTGCGCCAGCCAGCGACTTCTCAGCGGGTTGAGTTTTTGGTGGATCTTTTCAGGCTCCGCGGTTACCGGAAAATAACGAAAGCCCAGATGCGCACCGTAGAGATTAACTCCAAGGTTCGGGGTTCTTAATGCGGCATTACTGATATGGGAAAAGTTAGCGCCAAGCTGTAAGTCGAGATGTTTATTTAAGTGAAGCCGCAGATCAGTAGCGAAAAAGGAATAGTTATTAAAATGGCTGCCGATGGCATTGTTCAATGTGTCAAAAACCGGTGCCCTTTCATAATGACGCGTAACATACCCCAGGCCAAACCCCGCTCTGAGTGTCCATTCTAAATGCTTTCCTTTGATGATCGGCAGCTGAAGATTAGGATAAACACTGATGCATTTCCCATATACGGAGTCAATCCCATAGTCAGTAAGCGTAATGCCTGCACCGATAAGAGGGTAATCTCTCCTTGGCTCCCAATCGTTCTTGCCATAAGTGTGCTGCACGAAGTTCAATTCGAAAGCAGACGAAAAATCGGGCACCGGCGCACGAAAGTTTTCCGTGTGCTTCAAAACTTTCCCACCCGTAAAGTTTGCTTCAATGCCAAATCCTTCCCAGGCTTTATGCTGCTGGGCAGACAGATTTTTTGACAACAGAAAGAGGAAACAAAGACAGAAGCGCAAACGCATAATTTCGATCGAAAAATACAACATTAATAATTTTAGAATAGGGATAACCTCTATTGACCATCTTTTGGTTTAGGGCGATAGGCGGCCTGACACCGGTTTATGCATTAGCGATCTAGCGCCGAACCTATAATAGTGCCTTTTATGTTTTGGCTGCGGTGAGAAGAAAAGAGCTTCAACCTTCCGGGCGTCAATATAATTTACTGGTGATATAAAGAAATGTAACTTTGCCCGATTCTATTTATTCTCATGCGTCGGTTAGCGGCAGTACTCATCCGTTCTTTCTTGCAAGGCTTGCTTATTTTAAGCCCTATTGCCATTACTGCTTATGTCATCTATGTGGTGTTCGATGGCATTGACAGCCTCGTGCCCTGGGTGCCACGTGGTCTCGGATTTTGCATTATCATCACGGTAGTTACTTTCATCGGTTATATGGGTACGCGCTTTTTCATAGGGCGCATGCTCTTCGATGCCTTCGACTATCTGCTCGAGCACATTCCAGGTATCCGCTTCATATATTCATCTATCAAGGATGTAATGGATTCATTTGTTGGTGATAAAAAGCGCTTCAACAAGCCTGTGTGGGTGTGCACTAATCTGAATCCTGAAGTATGGCGTATAGGATTTATGACTCAGAAAGACCTTGCTTATCTTGGTATGAACGGAAAAGTGGCCGTTTACCTGCCCCACTCTTACGCCATTTCGGGCTATGTGATCATTGTAGATGCAAAGAACGTAAAACCTGTTACCAAGATGAATGCAGGTGAGGCGATGAAGTTTGCAGTGAGTGGTGGTATTACCAGCACAGAGGAAGAAAAGCATCTGCTCCACCAGGAGCGGCGCAAACACGATACCTCTGGAAACGCAGGTTGATTTTCTGACGGTTCTTTTTTCGATACCAGGTTCACACTGCGAATCAGGGGGGAACACATACGATCTTTCCTATAAGTCGGGCGAACTCACAGGTTCGCCCCTACGTGAGTAACTCATACCAGGTGGCTACCTGGTTATCAGGCGGTCGCCATGCGGTTGGCCTGTTAAATGTAAATAATGAGACAAACCGGAAACCCAGCTTTTCGAGGATTCGCCTTGATGCTTTATTATCAGGGTCTGTCATCGCGTAGACAGGTTTTAGTCCCAGTGTATTGATGCCATAGTCCAGCGCTGCCTTGGCTGCCTCTGTACCTATTCCTTTTCCCCATGCTTTACGGGCGAAACGGTAGCCAAAGTCGTAGAAATCTATATGTCCGTTCGTTTCTTCTTTCATCATCTTAAAGCCGGTCCACCCCAGGAAGTCGCCATGCTCTTTATCAATTACTGCCCAACGTCCGATGCCAAAATCGGCATATTGTTGTCGTACATATTCGATCACGGCAGCTACTTCTTCTTTTGTCTTCAGCGGTGTTTGTCCCACATAGCGATGCACTTCGCCGTCACTGTCCATCTCAAACATGCCATCCACATCCTGCAGCATTAGTTCGCGGATCAGCAGGTGCGGTGTTTCAATAATATAGTTATTCATCAGACGCCTGTTGTTGTAAAGGTGAAGGAATTTATTATTTCCTGGAGGTTTTTTCTTTTGCGGTTCTTTATAATGGTTTTACACAAACATCCAGGGCTGCAAAGTTCGGCGCATGGGCAGTTCTCATTTCTGTGTGTGAACTATTCTGTGGTTTCAGTTGTTCTGGGGCTTCTGCTCTCTGCCACTCCGCTCTTCTGGCCACCTGCCTTTCACCTCAGCTTTATCTTCACATTTCCATCATCGCCATCTACAGCTTTCAGGTGTACCACTATACCCTTCATGCCTTGTTTCTGTCGGAGGCTGTCGTTGACGATATCTTCACCTTTTTTCGGATTGCGAAGCGGCACATCAATATTGATATCTGTGCCTTTTCTAAATGCATAAACTCCTTCCACCTGCAGATTCAGTGCGCTGCTTTCTATAAACATCTTTGGTATTCTAACCCTGTCGCCAGAGACATACATTGTATTCTCCAGCTTACGAATGTCAATATGCTTTATATCGCGGTTACGAAAAAGAATGTTTCCAATCTTTTGTATCGGATCGAAGCGGACAAGCGCACCATCCTGCAAATTAAAGCCAATAGTGCCATTAAGGGAATAAGGAACAATCTTACCCTTATCACTCATGCTGCCGCGCACATCCACGTCGGCAAATAGTCTTCCACGGACATTCGCGTCGGTAATGGCATCCTGCCCAAAATTCTGAAATGCAGAAAAAAACCGCTGCACATCTACCCCGGTTACTGTTGCCTTCACTTTGAAATCATTCACTGGTCTTTGTTGATCAATAGTGCTGTTCAACGTCAATTGCCCGCCGGCATGGTTCAGCCTCAACTGATCCAGACGTATTTTGTTGGTGCCAAGGAGTACGTCAGCACTGATATCGTTGGCTCTAAAGGTTTCGTAAAGCAGCTCATCCACATTTACATGAAGGTGAACGGTACATTCTGCAAGCAACTTATCCATCTGCGCGGCGGTTTTCGCAACGGTGGCGTTGGTATGCTGCACCCCCGCTTCTGGTTGCAATGCGTATTTGCGCTGTCCTAGAAAACTTGTGAAATCTCCAAGGTCTATTTGACTGCTGTGTACGGTCCAGTCCACGAGCATCTTTCCCGGGTCTGTATAATAGAGGCTTAAAAAGTTCAGCAGGCTGCCTTGCATCTGCAATTCGGTATGGCCCTGCCTCAGCCTTACATTGCTCACAAATACATCCCTCCCCCTGAAGGTTACAGTTGCGGCAGCGTTGATAAAATGAAGGTTTCTGGGCAGATAAGTCATAGAGACGTTTGTTGCTTTTACACTACCGTACACGTATGCTCTATTCGTGTCCATCGGGCTAATCCCTCCCTTATACATCAGGTCCAGGCTTGCCTTGCCTTCATCAAACTGAAATGAATGGCCTCCTATTATCGGATTAAGCCTGCGGATCGCAAAATCGGAGCGAAACCGACCTTCCAGCACGGGACTTATCAGGTTTGATATGTGAAGCGTGTCCACCCTTACCGGGATATCTTCCCAGTTCCCACGAAATCCATATACGCTGATCATTGAGTTGGGATCGTTGTGTCCCTTTCCTTTTGTCCGTTCGTTGGTAAAGCTCCCGGTAAAGCTACAGTTCGTAATAGCGCCCTGCGGCACGGATAGCTCGTTGTTTTTTACCTTCCATTGTATCTGCACCAGCGGCGTATCCCGGTACTGCATATTGCCGGACAGGAATGCTGTAGCGGCAATTGGCTTACTTAAATGTACATGATTCACTTTTGCCGAAATGTTTGGCGAAAGCAGAGTTGTTGCATCCTTTAGAAGGATGCGGTCGGCCTGAAAACGCAGCTGAAACCGGACAGGCTTTGCGGACAGATCAAAAATGCCGAAGGCTTTTATCTTATCATTGTCAATCCTCAGCGTCTGTTCCGGTATCGTCAGTCGTTGTTCTGCTTTGTCATAAATAACACTCAGAGAGGCATACAGGTCCTTGTCCTTAAGGAAGCTGCCTTTTGTGGTATTAAAGGCAAAGTCTTTAATGGTACTGCGCACATTAGCCCTGCCCTTCCAGCCTTCCGTATTGTAGTCTATTTGTGCTTTTGCTGTATGCAGTACAAGTTGGAATAATTTGTTCTTCGCCTCGTTCTCAAATACAACAGTTACGTTGCTAAAGTCAATGGCACCGATCTTTGCGTTTCCTTCCTTATCTGACGTATCGCTATGCTTAAATAATTGAATATTGCTATAGCCGGTACTGTCTGTAAAGACGTTGATCTTTCCATCGGCAATAAAGAGCCTGTGTATCCGCGGATGACCCTGCAACATGGAAAAGAGATTAACGGAAACATAGATGCTCTTTGCCTCAAGCAACTTTCGGTGGTGTTGATAATAGAGACTGTCTTCCAGCGAGATGTCCTGCAGTGCTGCCGATATCCCCGGAAAGCCCTTGATCATAGAAAGATCCATTTTCCGGATGGTCAGTTTGCCGCTGATGTTTTCATTCAGCTGGGTGGTTATACTGTCCAACACCTGCTGCTTATGGCTATAAACATATGCTGCCAGCACACACCAGAGCAATACCACAGAGCTGGCGGCAATTCCCAAAAATTTCAAAAAAATTGTTAAACGTTTACGGACAGGAGAACTCATAGGCGGATGGATCATATTCAAGTGATGGAAAATCATGCCATTGCGCAAACTAGGCTGAAGGATTTACCCATCCGCACTTTTGCAGTTAAGGTTTTTTAGGGTTGAATGGCACGGTATTACTTACTGGTATAGTGTCAGGGTTCGGATAATACGGCGGCTTGAACGACACTATAGATGAATAAAAGATTTTGAGAAAGCCGTTGCAAATATGAAGACCCTTAGAAGCAGAATAGACAAAGCGTTTATTCTGCTTTACTTTTTAGGAAAGGTTGTAACCCTGCGGCTTATATCGATGCGGCGCTGGCCAAGCCTTTACCGTCTTCCCTTCTTTCTGCTTAGTGACAGTGCTCCTCATTTAAACTCCACCTCCCCTACATAAGCGGTCCGTTCACCCTCTTTGTCCAATTGCAGGGTAATCAGTTGCCGTTGCTGCCACTTTGTGCCGTAATAAGTATATATCTCTGCAAGAACAGTTGTGGGCCCTGCAATCTTTTGCACGCGGTCGTTGAAATAGTTAGCCTGCACTACATAAGTGCCCTTCTTCGCTTTGCGCAACTCAAACTGCTCTGGCCCAAAGCCGTCGGTAAAGTCATCTGTAAGTCTGCCGCCGATCGCTGTCTCCGGATGACTATAAAAGCATTTTTCGCTGTCAGGATCGGTTACCCACAGGTCCACATCAGTTTCGCCCATGTTCCAGTTAAGCACGACGCGCAGATCCACCGGCATCGTTGCGATCCATTGCTTGTCCAGTTCCCGTGTATGCAGCTTTTTCCCGTGTTTGGCCAGCAGTTCATTGATCTCTGTCAGCAACACTTCCTGATATCCCTCATACAGATTCATCTGTTCTGTTGAATATTCATAGGTCAGGGCAGTATAAAGCGTATCAAAAGCGCGCTGGTATTCGCCCACATCTTCCAGCGCCAGGCCATAATCGCGATACGACTGCGGCTCTTGAGGGCGCCAGTTTAGTACCTTTTTAAAGCAGTAAACGGCGGCATCGTATTCCTCCATCTCCCGCAGCTTATAACCCATCATCTTGTACAGCTCGTAGTCTTCTATTCCCAGTTCTGCGATGTTTGAGAGGATTCGTAACGCAGTTGCTTCCCTTTTCGTATAGAAGAAATAGTCGGCTACACGCAGAAAGAACGTTGGACGATACCCTTCTTTTGACATCAGCGAGAGGTAAGTATCATACTGCTGATCGCGCGGAGTTTTCCGTATGATGAGCATGTAATCAGCACTATCGCCATTTTCACCAACTGCCTCAGTGAGCGCAAGAATTTCTTCCCCGGTCAGCACACCGTTATTGTTGTCACCGTCAACTGCTGTTGCGACGCCGTCAATTATAACCTGGGTACCGCCAGTTCTCCCTCCGGCACTGGTCGCAATATTGCCATTTCGCTGCTGGTAAGTGCCTCCCGACAGTATTGTTGCATCACTCGTGTTTCGCGTCGGAAGCCGGGAGATTTCTTCTCTGGTATAAGTGGTAGTACTTCCCTGTTGCTCACTTTCTACCATGGGCACCTTATACTCCTTCACCACTACCTCCTGAAGCCCTTGGTTGCTCGGATCCATATTGACGTTTAGATGGGTAAATCTGTCCGGGGCGATGAGCACATTCCGTATAGTTACCGGTTTGTATCCGGCATACCTGATCTGCAGTTCATAGTTCGCTGCAGGAGGTAAAGGCTTTATGGAATAATTGCCATCTATATTTGTTGCGGTGCCGCCTCGCCGAACACCTTGTTGAAATAGCTGCACTATCGCGCCGATGATAGGTTCCGTCTGCTCATCGTACACAGTGCCTGACAGCTCACCGGTCAGATCGTTTGCCGCAGTATTAGCCTGTTCTGTGCGCTGTGATAATTGTGAGCGACTGGCAGTATTTGCAGCCTGGCTACGGTCAGCCCTTTCCTGGCGGCTTTTAGCTTCTGCTTTGGGCTTTGTAGGTTTCCATTCCGTAGAATACCAGTCCTTAAGCCCCTTCATATATTTCGTAGCATTCTCTTTTGCCAGCTTGTCCCTTTCGTGGTACTGGTCTTTCCGGTGTTTTATTATCTGTGCATATTCCTGTTGCAGCTCTGCCGGCGGCTGTATGTTGTATGTTACATAGTCCTGCGCCGTTTCCAGCACTATGAGCGAGGTATTGCGGGTGGCAATGCCATAAAGTTTGCCCAGTCGCCCTATCTCTTCTTTGTTATCCTCAAATCTTGTACTTAGTTCATTGATCTTTTTCTCCGCCCAGATGCGCGACACGTTCAATGTTGTAGTCATTTGCTTATTATAATCAAGTATCACAGCTTTTTCTCTGATCGGGTGGTGGCCATAGCCAAACAATAAGGTTATCGTGTCATAGGGATGTTCTGTAATGCCAGCTACAGAAAAACCGCTTCCGACAGGCAACGGCAGGGAAGGGTAATGAGCCCTCAATCCATCATGTGGCTTAATGCCCAGGAAGCGGAGCGGCTGATGGCACAGCAAACGGAGTGCTTCGTCCACACTGCTGCCACTCAGGTTAATAAAGTTGCCCCCTGTATTTTCTGTAATGAAATGTAAGTTGGAAAAATCGCTCCTCGTTGAGGACGTAATGCAATGCACTGCCTTTTTCCCGAGGCTTAGTTCATCGCTATAAAACGTATTATGTCCGTCGCTAAACAGCAATACTTCTTCTCCCGGCAGCCTGGCGAAATTGATACAGGAAAGATTGGTTGCACCGTCAAACCTTGCTTTTCGCAAATAGTTTCGAAGCGCATGGGAATCGCCGTCTGTAACCAGGAACTGTTGCTCAGACACGATAGTATTGCCGAAGCAAAGCACGTCTATCTGTGCATCGCCGATTTGTGAAATATAGTCGTCCAGCAGATGCAACTCTTTTTCAATATTTCGGTTCCTGCTACTCAGGGACACATCCCATACAATACTCAACTGATGTGGCAACCGCTTTTCCACGGAAGAGCCTTCCATAAAACTGTTTACAAGGTAGTAGTATCGACTGCCTTTTTTTTGCATCACCACTTCCACACTGTTCTTTTGTTTGGGCAGGCTGATAGAGATCGGGTGGTCCGGCGCATAGTTTTTAAATTGTTTTGAAATACGGTATTCTTCCGCTGCTTTGGTAAAGGTCAGACCACTGTTCATATCCTCTTCCAGCAATGGAGTAGCATGACTTTGCAGTATGTGGATGTTGAGATTGAAAGTTGGTACCTCCTGTGTAATGCCGAGCGGCAGACGGTACCTGAGCGTTCCATCCCCGCCAAAATGCAGTTGTTCTTCGTAGCCGATAAGGACGGTACGTGCCGCGCCGGGGTTGAAGGGATAAATACGAGTGCGAAAACTATTGCCTTCCAGCTTTTCCAGCAGTCCGGGATCTACCCGCCTGCGCTCCACAGATTCAAATACCAATGCCCCTTTGGTTTTTTCTACCGGAACTCCCTCACGCATGTGGCCGTTGATATCAAGCGCATAGCGCGATATATCAATGCCCTCGCCAAGCGGGAAGGTAAGTTCGCCTTCCAGTCTGCGGGAGCTATGATTTTTAAAAGTCATGGTCCAGGTAGTGGTGGCAAGTGTACCGGCGATAACAACATTGATGTCCAATTGCTGAAGGGATACATCTGCAGATTCAGAACCGTCTACTTTCAGAGAGGGCCGTTGACCGAATGAAGTGTGGGCTGCGAGGAGGAATACTGCGACACAGCCCAGGGTAAGTAAAGGGCTTTTCATATCAATTCTTTTAACAGTGAGTAAACAAAGAACTGATACTAAGATACAAGAAGTGCCGGTCTCTACGGTTTCAGGATTGTCACAACATCTGTTGTTTCGCGTTTTTTACAATGCGGTTACAAGTACATTAGGCTGATATTGGCGGTTGCATTGTATAGGGCTGCACCCCCGTTGCTGCAAAGACACCAGGAGCATACAACCGTTCAAAGATTACCTTGACGTCCTATAAATATTACCAAAAAAAGGTACGTATATTTAGTCTGCAGTAGGCGAATTAATGCTCGTTAGCTTGTTTAGAGATTTAAAGTCGTTGAAGGAATAATAAATCAATAATCTAAACTGAAATTTATGCGCGCCACTAAGTTATTTTTCCTTTTAGTGCTGACAGCAGGCCTGGCGGCTTGCAACAAAAATGATAATACATCCGGTAACACAGACGACACTGTTCCTGGCATTTACAAAAAGATATACGGTGCCACAAGCATCACTTCCGACGGAACCTATATTTACATAAAGACCAGAGGAACACCTGACCACAAAAGCGCCTATTATCCCACCACCGACAGTCTGTATGAAAGCTTTTCCGGGACTACCTTTGGCGGGAATACGTTTCACAAAAATCCCAACACCATTTCTTCTAAGAACTACACCTTTAAAATCCCGGTAGATCCGAAGGAAGCAACAACCCACTCTGCCACCCCGCTTGGCCCCATCGGAGTTTCGCTAAATGGCGTTCCTTTTTTCAACCAGTACGCAGGGCCTAATCAGCCACTAACAAATGAGGTGGTTTCGTTCGATCAGTGGTGGGGGCATCCTGCGCAGAATGGCGACTATCATTACCATGTTGAGCCACTTTACCTGACAACAGTAAAAGCATCTAAATCTGCCTTGCTCGGTTTCCTTCTCGACGGTTTCCCTGTCTATGGACCGGAAGAAAACGGCAGTGCTGTTGACGAAACAAGCTTAGACGAATATCACGGACATTTTGGGGTTACCGCGGAATACCCCAACGGCATTTATCATTATCACATCACCAGTACCGACCCTTATATCAATGGCAACGGCTTTTACGGTACGGCAGGCACTGTTTCTCAGTAGCGTATTTCTTTTTTCAGCGTGCGGCGGTCAAATTGAACTGCAAAGCTTCAATACAGATTCGCTGCGTTTAGAGAACAGAAATGGCATCGCTTACAACGAAGGCAAGGCATTTTCCGGGAGTGTTTTTGAATTAAGTAAAACACACGACACTATTGCCGTTTCCAGCTTTTACAAAGGGCAGGAGCACGGCCAGTGGAAACGTTTTTATCCCGGCGGACGGCTGGAAGAACTGCGTTATTTCGAAAAGGGCGTGAAAGTAAAAACACTCACACGCTGGTGGGAGAACGGACAGATGCAGCTGATTTGCAGTTTTAGGAACGGAGAATACGACGGCATATTAAAAGAGTGGAACGAGAGCGGACAACTAACAAAAAAGATGCATTACAAAAACGGCTACGAGGATGGAGGCCAGAAAATGTATTACGACAACGGAAAGATCCGAAGCAACTATGTGGTAAAGGACGGACAACGGATCGGGCTATTAGGGACAAAAAACTGTGTAAATGTTTCGGACAGCGTCTTCAAAAAGTAGTTTCATTCTTCTTCTTTGCCTCTGCATTATCTCTTGCACCACAAAGCAGCAGCAGCTACCCTATTATAATGCCCCCGACTTCACCCCGGTTTTTGTGGAAAGCTCTGAAAAGGTAGCCCACCGCATTCCCCATCAGATAGGTGATTTCTCTTTTACCGACCAGGATGGAAAAGCAATCTCAGAAAAGGATATTGAAGGGAGGATTCATATAGCCAATTTCATTTTTACTTCCTGCGGCAGCATTTGTCCTGCAATGACACAGAACCTGAAAAAAGCAAGCGAATACTTTCAAAAGGACAACAATATTGTATTTCTTTCTTTCAGCGTAACGCCCTGGATAGACAGCGTACCAATACTCAAAGCATACAAGCAGCAGCATCACATCACGAATCCGAACTGGCATTTCCTTACCGGGAGTAAAGAAAAGATCTACCGGCTCGCCCGCACATCCTATTTTGCAGAAGAGGACTTAGGTTTTACCAAAGACAGCACCGAGTTCCTGCACACAGAGCATATCTTGCTTATAGATAAAACAAAGCGGATACGTGGCATTTACAACGGTACGTTACAACTGGACGTTGAACATCTCATGGCAGATATCGAAACACTGTCGAAAGAATAAGCGAAGAGTTGACAGTTGACAGTTGACAAATGGCAAAGCAAATCCAGTTTAAAGCCTTTCCTCGTCCACGTTTGTAACGAGGATGAATTGGCAGGTGTTTGCAATCCATTCCCCTCCTGCAAACGTCTCCTTCAGCATTGTGGGGTAGCTAAGGGACGTTTGCATAACCCAGGTTCCATCTATTTTTTTGTGAAACGGGCAAACAAGGAATGTATGAAATGAAGAATCTGTTGGAATTAGAGGATAATAGCTGGATCATTTAAAAGGGAACATGCAAATGTCCCTGCCGCCCACAACGGCTGAATGGAGGAGACGTTTGCAGGACGAGAATAGTAGGGTGAGGCTGGTGTACACTGCCTAAACAGATACACAGACGCCGTTCATATAAATACCTAACTTTGTGCATCTCGGCATTGAATATGATTCCATTGGAAAAATATAGCCAAATAATAAAAGACCTTTGTAAGACACACAAGGTGAAGCGGCTGTATGCATTTGGCTCAGTGTTAACCGATAAATTTTCGGATACAAGCGACATAGATCTGATAGTCGACTTCGAAGCCATTGAATTAAAGTCATATGCAGATAATTATTTCAACCTCAAGTTTGCCCTTGAGAATATACTTCGCAGGCCGATTGATCTTTTGGAGGAGAAAGCCATAAAAAATCCATATTTTAAAAAAGCTGTGGAACAGCAACGTCAGCTTATCTATGGAAGTTGAGATCAGAGCCTGGGCATTCGACATTCTTTCGGCGGCACATGAAATTGAAATTTTTTTGGAAGATGTGCCAGACTTCGAGGCGTATCAAGGCGACTTAAAGACAAAAAGAGCCATAGAAAGAAATTTAGAGATAGTAGGCGAAGCGATGAATCGCATTCTGAAAGAGGACCGCTGAAGTTAAATTTACAGATGCAAGAAAGATTGTTGAGACGCGCAATCGTATCATTCACGGTTATGACTCAGTCTCCGACGAGATTATTTGGGGCATTATCACTAACAGCCTTCCCACACTCAAAAAAGAAATGGAGCAGTTTTTAGGAGAATAGCATCCGTCTCGTCCTCATTTGTAACGGGAATGAGTTGGCAGGCATTTGCAAAGGGGGACATTTGTAAATGATCAGGCAGAAATTATCGGTTACTGTAACCGGGCAGGGACAGATTGAATTCCGGTCGGAAACCAGCTACTATGGAGGAAGTTCGGAATATCCTTGCAGGACATACCGAACAACGTATTGACAATTTTCCGATCTTTATAGTAAAAGTAGTTTTATGAGTATTTCAAAAAACGAACAAAGACTAAAAGCAGCGAAGCTTGTTGGGTCACTGTATTTTTTAGGGCTGGGATTGATAAATTTTTGCGCTACATTTTTTTATTCGCAAATTCATTTACTCGACGTTATCATACTGTCAATTGGCTTTCTCCCTTTACTTATAAAACACAGATCCTTTTCTGTGATCTTTGGACTCTTGGCAGGTTTTATATCCTTATATATGGGCTACGCATGTTTCGCTTTCAATCTTAATCCACAGATACACACCTCTCAAACCGCCTATAATATGGGCTACCTTTTATCTGTAACGGCTTTCTTATCTTCTCTTTTACTGGTTTATGTTGGCTTAAATTCAACGCAAAAAAGAGAAATGGAACCTGCTTAGACTTTGGTAACTTATATAGCTAACAAGGTCAATTTAAATTAAAAAAAGTGGCTCTCTTTTGTCCTCGTTTGTGACGACAATTTATATGGGTAATTTTTTCCCACCAGAAATATATGGTTTTGCATCATAGAGGCAGTGTCTGAGTTAATCCTCGTTGCAAACGCCAACAGATTATTTCTATAACGCAAACGGGACGCTTCTGTCTGGCGTGAGTCTCTGAACTGACTCGCGCTCGTCATCCATTAAAGCCGTTTTGCGGTGCTATGTTTAGAATCCTCACTTCCATAATTCCTCGGCAAAAGCGTCCTATTTTATCTAAGTTGCCAAACGCATTTAAGAAACATGTCCAGATATAACACAATATACACAACTATCTATATAATTCCACACCTTTATTTTACCATAAATCCCACCCTGCTATTCCTGTTTTCATTGCAAACACGATAAGTCCAACATGGGAGCGGATTCCTAACTTTTGAACGATATTTTCTCGAAAGCGTTCTAATGTTTTCACGGTTACCCCTAACATTTCCGCAATCTGACGATAAGTGTATTGCTGGCAATAATATCGCAAAAAAAGACGTTCTCTTTCACTGAGCTTTGGCACCAGAATCTGCTGATTTTTTATTGCTGAAGTAATTGACCGCGATAAGTTGTTCGGAATATATGTTCCTTCCTCGTTTATGATGTGAAGGGCGTCAATTAACTCATCTATTTCCTCGTCCTTAGCGATAACTCCATCTGTCCCGAGTTTATAGGCTTTTAATAGATTATGCTGTTCTAAAAACATGGAATAGATAAGAGTCTTTTGATGTGGGAAAAGTTGTTTAATGAGTTGGAGAGCTTCCAGGCCTCCCATTTCTGGCATCTTTAGATCAATGATGCAAATGTCAGGCAGCACAACTGCATTTTTTAATTCTGCAATAAGTTCCTTGCCGTTTTTTACCTGGAACAAAACCTTGAAATCTCCGAACTTTTCAAGTGCAGATGCAAGGCCGCTTCTCATGGCAGGATGGTCATCTGCAAAAGCAAGTGTAATTGGCATATAGTCATGGTTTAGGTAACTCTAATATATGGAAGGGCTATCACTTTTTCAAGGTTTCAACTCTTATAATAAAAAAACTGAAAAAAAATATGGGGGAATCCCCCATTGACAAAGTGTTAAAGCACTACTAGTTTCACATTCGAAAATCACAAACCTGTCGTTCGGCTGTATATAAGACAATTTTGTAGAGAGCAATGGAGAAGTTCTTACAAGCAGCGTCTTACTGTTCCCGGTGCAGGTTCCTATACTATTTACTAACCATGAAGCTGTTTGCCTTCTATACCATCCTGACTTTGTCTATTCTTTGGACAAATTATGCTTTGGCGAGAACTGACAGCTTATTAATTCAATGCGACCTTCCATATTTAAGCAAGCAGATTCTTCATCAGGATATTTTTTTAAAATCGGATTCGGCATTTAAGGCCTATCTATCATTTAATTGTTTTAAAATAAATTCTTCCGACAGTCAATTTATCTATTCCAGATACAAAGTGCCGGTTAAGATAAAAAAGGGAGTTCGCATTATTGGTGTGGATGTAAAAAGCCTTCGGGACTCCGGTAGGATTGATCCGGAGATATTTGCAATACTCAAAAAGACAAATGCACTTCCCGCTGGAAACTATCATATTAATGTGTTTGTCTTTAATAACAATATGGAAAAGGCCTGGAGCTTTTCCCATGTTATAGATAGCGCACTTTCTCGTCAATCAAGTTCTAGAAGGGACCTTGAAAGCAGCCTGGCGCCAGACAAGGGTATCCGTGTCGCCGGAATCAGGTTATTAACGGAAAACCCAGTAACTGCGGCACGCACCAATCTCGCCCGGCTTGAACAGAAATACAATAAGATCGAACGCGGGTTCAAACGAAAAGGACTTACCACCGTAAAAAGACCAGGAGCGAATAGCATTTTCTTCGACGTGTACTATCACGACTGGTTTCTTGGCTACTATAAGCTAGATACGGCTGGTTCCGTTGTAGGGGCAATAGAAAATGAGCGCCATAGGCTTGCGGCAGATGCGGGCTCCTTTGCCAGCACTGAACTGGAAGATATTCAGTCAATTTTTACCCAGATGAAAAAGCTGAATAAGGCGACTGGTGAAAATAACGAAGGGAATGGAGAATTAGGATTGACGACCTATCTGAGTACCGGACAGGAAGAAAATTCTGCGAATGAGAACAACTACTATGAATTGCATGGACAACTGGAAATGCCGGTAATGGGCATACCTGTATCCATTGAAGGACTTTATACTTCCCAGGATAAGAACCGAAAAATTAAGGCAAGCTACATAAGACTGCATTACGATACGGAAAAGGCGAAGGACGAATTAGTAAGGCTGATTCAAAGCTATAACAGAAAATACGAACAGACAGCTTCTTCAGGAAAGGGGCTTGAATTCGTCTACAATTCTTACATGCAAAAACTGCGTGACCAGCAAGGCAAACTGATGGATAGCATCAGGAAGCAAGCAGGTATCGGGTCTATTGATCTAACGCTGGATACATCGGCTTTGCGAAAGCAAATTACTGATTCCCTGGCGGGATATGCAAGAGACGCTGATGGAATTGACACCGCAGGAATAAATGACCTGATGACGAATGCAATGGCAAAAGCTGATTCAATTAAGCACAAAGCCGATAGACTGGTTAGACAATATGAAAAAGCCAAGGCATTAGAAAGGCAGGTTGAAAAATATGAGAAGCTTATTGACCAGTATAAAAACACTAACTATTTCGATTCCGTGCTCGCATACAGTAAGGTAAAGGAGTTGGAGGACGCCGATGATCTGAGCTATAAACAGCTTTCAAAAAAAGCCGAAAGTCTTTTGCCAAACGGGAGGGTAAAAAAATTTGCTACTGGCTTAACGCATTTGGACGCCGGTATTTTTAGTAAGCAGGAATCATCCTATACACTTGCGGGACAAACAATAAAAGGCATTGATATCGGATACGACTTCGGTTTCTGTACTACGGCATTTACCGTTGGAAAGGTAGAATATGCCGGCAGGGACGGAGCACTTGACAAGTACACTGGTTATTCTGTAAGGGCAAGCTTTAAACCGGGCAAAAAACAGAAAGCATCCCTCATCTACTTTGGCTACACACCTAGTAGAAAGATGGTGACTGAAGAAAGTTTCTTTAAAGACGTGGATGCATCCATG
>DATJDP010000137.1:0-18766 GCA_035497355.1 Flavipsychrobacter sp. | reverse complement strand
CATGGCTAATTGTATTTTCTGAGCGACGATGAGAAAAGTGCTAAGCCTGTTTCACAATCATCTTTTAGGCCTTTTCGGCATACACAATAAGATAGTTCCACAACTTCTTTTTCATAGTAATGTATTGCAACCTTGCCGTGTCCACGTTCCTTTTCCCAAACTCCGTAGCATTCGGATGAAACAAGTTGTAGATGCGTGACGGAATAACTCCTAAAAGATAGGCACGGTATAGCTTTTTGATGGACGGCATGACTGCTTCAGAGGCGTCAATGATACGTACGTTAGTAAAGCCCTCGTTTTGTAACATCTGCTCAAATTCTTCTCTCGTAGCATAGTCATCGACAGCCCACCCGTTTGCCCAGTCCTTTATCATCCGTGCATCCTTCCCGGCAAGCCCCGCTTTTTTGAAAAAATCAGCCATTACTAGTCTTCCTCCCGGCTTTAATACCCTTGCCGCTTCACGAAGGAAATCAGATTTGTCGCGGGCATGACATACCGTTTCTACTGCCCAAACTACAGAGAAACTGCTTTCAGAATAACCTGTATGCGTATAGTCATTTACTGCGAAGGAAGCGAGATCGCCTACGCCCTGTGCTGCTGCATATTGTGTGGCTTGCGTCGCCTGCTTTTCACTTAGCGTAATACCTTTAGCCTTACAGCCAATGATCTTTGAGAGCCATACGCTGGAGCCACCGACTCCACAACCCGCATCAAGAACGGTGTCGTCTTTGGTAATACCTGCAAGTTCGGCAAGTACTTTATTGGTATTCAGCAGCGCCTCATGAAAGTTCTTTGTGTTTGCATCCCAATAGCCGTAATGGAGGGACTTACTTTTTGCCAGGTTCCAGAAGAGCCGGTAATGCACTTCGCTTAGATCGTAGTACTGTGCAATGTCCTGTTTGCTGAACTGCTTTTGTTGCATTTCCATGTAGCGTCGGAGAATCGAAATAAAAAACGTCCCTTTCAGGACGTTTAAAAATAGTCTAAATTATTTTTCTAAAGCCCTTCCAGGTCCTGAATATCCAACATGCCAATCGGCTTGCCGCTTTCAGTGATCAGAATGGTATCCACATTTGTCTTTTTAAAGAGCAGATGCGCATCATTCAGCAGAGCGTTTGCATCAATGCTGATCGGCGTCTTGTATTCTATATCGCCCATCTTTTTGTCAAGGATGTGCTCTCCATCATTTTGTAGCAAGCGACGAATATCGCCATCGGTAAATACACCCTTTAGAGAACCGTCGCTATCTACCACCGTTACCGCACCAAAGCCGTATTCCGTCATCTTAATGATGGCGTCTTTCAGATTTGCGTCTACTTTCACAATTGGGTTTACCCCGTTGGCTGCTTCCTTCACTGTTACCGTCATCAGGCGGGTATCCTGAAGGAACTGTTCTGTACCTACCGTTGTAAAGTTGTTTTCCGTAAGGCCTTTCAATACTTTGAGCGGAACGGTGATGGTATGAACTCCAATATTGATGGCGTTGCGGACGTGCTCAGCATGGCGTACAGAGCTAAACATGATCTTGGTATTGTAGCCATATTGATAGACAGCATTTACACATTGCTCCACCAGAGCGAGTGCATCATGCCCCTGATCCTGCAGGCGACCCACCAGCGGGCAAACATACGTTGCACCAGCATGCATAGCCATATAAGCCTGCTGCAAAGTATACACAAGGTGCACATTTACCAGCAAGCCTTCTTTACGCAGCAAATAGCAGGCCCGCGTGCCTTCCAGTGAAACAGGGATCTTAAACACAGTGCGCTGAGGATCAAGACCAAGATCTAACTGGCGCTTTGCCTCTGCTACCACATCCTCAGCAGTCTTGCCCAACGCTTCTATCTGAAGTACCGGCACCATTTTCGACAGCTTCACGATAGTAGCATCAATATCTGTGATGCCTTCGCGCTGCATGAATGTGGGCGTAGTGGTTAAACCATTCAGAAAGCCCAGTTTAAAACCTTCTTCAATCTCTTTCAGATTGGCAGAATCAAGATATAATTCCATATAAAGTCAAAAGTAAAAAGTAAAAAAGGCAAAAGCGGTGAGTCGCAAGCTTATTATATCGCTTTTGCGAGTGCAAAGGTATAAAGGGGAAAGGAGAAAAAGATATGTTGAGAGCTCTAATGTAAAATAGTTTAAGGCATTACCCCTATCTGAATTAAACATAAAGCAAATCTTTAATCAGCCTACTTTCTATACTTGACCTCAATAGCATGAAGCTCCAGTATTGGCTTCATAAACTCTTCAAGGTCATACACGCAAAGCTGAGAGGCTGCGTCACACAGTGCTTTTTCAGGCTCAGGGTGCGTTTCAACAAAGACACCATCCACACCTGCGGCTACACCTGCACGGCTCAACACAGGAAGAAATTCGCGGGCACCACCATTGGCATCTGCACTTGGAATACCATACTTACGAATGGAATGCGTTATATCGAACACCACCGGATAGCCCAGTTGTCCCATGTGATAAAAACTACGGGGATCTACAACAAGATCGTTATAACCCATAGTATAGCCGCGCTCTGTCAGTATGATCTGATCGTTGCCAGCGTCCACGCATTTACCCACAGGATGTTTCATGTTTTCAGGTGCCAGAAACTGACCATGTTTGATGTTGATCACTTTTCCCGTCGCGGCCGCAGCCTTCAGCAAGCCAGACTGCATACAGAGGTAAGCAGGGATCTGCAGTACATCGCAGACCTCAGCAGCAGGCGCCGCCTGATCCGGATAGTGAATATCGGTAAGGACAGGGAAGCCAAACTGCTCTTTGATCTTCGCCAGCATCTTTATGCCTTCTGCCAAACCTGGACCGTCATAGTATTTGAGGCTACTGCGGTTGTCTTTGGTAAATGAAGACTTATAAATGATTTGAATTTTCAGTCGCTCTCCTACTTCCTTCAGCATTTCAGCCGTTTTCATCATCACTGATTCTTCCTCTATCACACAAGGACCGGAGATCACGAAAAGCTCATCCGCGCCGCAGTCGATATTGCCTACTTTAATTTTTTTTGTGCTCATTAGTTTTTAATTACCTTATAAAATACGGACTCGCCCTTGCTTTGAATATTTATGATATAATTGCCGTTAGCAATACCTGAGCTGCTCATAGCATTTTTACCCATAGTTGCTTTCTTCTCCATAACCGTTTTTCCATTCATATCAAGTAAGCTAATGGTACCAGTAAAATCGTTCTTTGTAATCTCTACAAATAAGTGATCGTTAAATACCGTGGGATAAACAGAGGTATAATCGTTCAATTGTACGCCCTCAATTCCGTCCACCGCGTTTGAAAATTTAAAGACTGTGCCTTCCGAAGGCCATGTATCATAACCTAATGATGTACTGGTCAAAAGACCCGCCATATCTATCGAATCTACTTTTGCAGGGCTGGTACCGGATACATAATACAGCCAATCAAAAGTCTCTGCGTTATTATCCAGATTGCTTACAAACCCGAATAATGGCTTTTCAAAGGTGAATATGTCCTGATAACTTGCCTGAATACTACTGTTACCAAAATGCACTTCTACGTCATTTGTGCCTTCATAAAGCCATACCTGAAAATTCACCGAATCATTGAGCGTTCCGCTTGCACCATATTCTCCATAAAATCCGGCATTCTTCCATTCAAACTTGGCCACCTTTTGAGGACTTGCTCCTTCAACCTTATAAGAGACTAATGACGAATCATGCGACTGCAAAAAACTACTTCTATCTACAAAATCGGTAAGAAAACCGATCAGATTGGTGTTGTTGCTATTTCCCAGCATCAAATCCGCACCTTGATTCAAATCACCGTCAAAATAAATAGTGTTGGCAGTTTGCCCCATAAGGGTAAAATTAAAAGTCAAGGGAACCGTGGCGACGAAATCGTCCCACCCTTGGCCGGTTATGGGAGTACCAGATGAAAGCGGCGTGTACGACTGATTATAAATTGTAAATACACGACCATCAGACTGTGCGATTGCGGTGAAGGTGCTAAGTAATGCAATAGATAATAGAATTTTCTTCATAAATCGAGTTTTAGACTAAAATGATTAAGTTAAAAACGCTTATATAAATCCTTAATAGTGTCCAGTGTTATCTTTTCCTTCCAGTCTGTACCAATGGCGTGGTTCCACATGTGAGCCAGATTGTAAGCTACCTGCGCCATTGCAGTGATCTGCTCTTCTGTCCAGCTTTTACTTAGTCCCTGTGGGAGGGAGATGTTATGCTTTTGCAGCATAGCACGGAACTCTTCTAATCCCTTAGGGTAGTAGTCTTCAAGATGCTGAAAAGCAACGCAATTAGCATAGCAGTGTTTCTCGCCGAGGATTTTGGACAGGCCGTACGACAATGCATGACAAACACCAACTTCGGAATAGGTGAGGCTCAAGCCGCCCATAAGCGAAGCTACCATCAGCTTATCGTCGTTCTCAGGAGTATGCCCGGCATTGTCACCGAGAAAAACCTCCTGACAAAGTTTCAAAGATTGTTCTGCATAGGCATGACTGAACGCATTGTTGAGCATACCGGTTTCCGACTCGATGCAGTGGATATAGGTATCCATACCTGTATAAAACCACTTATCCATCGGAACGGACGCCGTCAATTCAGAATCAAGGATTACCTGATTGAAGACTGTCCACTCGCACTTCAGGCCGAGCTTTTTCTCCGGGCCGGTTAATACGGCTGTCATAGACACCTCGGCGCCGGTACCTGAAATGGTAGGAACGCCGAGATGATAAATACCAGGCTTCTTCACAAGATTCAACCCCTGGTATAGTGTAGAGGATCCTTCGTTAGTGAACATGAGTGAAATGGCTTTCGCAATGTCCATAATGCTGCCGCCGCCAATTCCTATAACGCCCGAAGGAAGTCCCTTTGAGCTCAGAACTTCATCACGAAGTGAATCGATCTGTTCAGTCGTAGGCTCATGAGGATCCACGTCTATGAAGCGCACTACATCCTCAGCCGTAGCCGGTAGTCGCTTTTCAAGCTCTTTTCCTTTGAAGTAACTATCTACAACAAATAGAAAAAAATGATCGTTTTGTTTCCTTACCGGCTCAAGTATCTCCGACATCATATCGAAGCTTCCCCTGCCGTAAACTACCTTTTCAATGTTTTTGAAATTCTTGTGCATGTTTGTTTAAATATCTCCGGTTACACCATCTCCTTTTGCATTGCCTTTGCTACGCATTTGCTAACATTTGCCGCAAGCTGCTTTACTTCCTCTTCTGTCCACGTACAGCGAATACCAAAAGAAATCAGGCGACCTATCACTTCCTGCGACTTAGGAAGTTCCAGATTCTTATAGTCCTGTGGCGCACCGAGCACTTCTACGGCGAGCCTTGAGGCAGTTTGCATATTCTTGAGATGATCCCACTGATTAATGAAGTGGTACATATTCGAATACCAGTAGTTAAATCCGCCGACACCTGCATTCGTTAAGCCATCTACTACCCGCTGTGCAGTAGCCGTATCAGGAAGCATGAGATTGAGGAATGTTGCGGAGTCGCCTGCAGGATCGGCAAGCCTCGAGAAGGAGACACCTTCCGTTTTTGAGAGCAGCTCAGTCAGCATCTTTTTATACTTCCTGTTTATCTCCAGTATATGAGGCACCTTTCTGGTTTGAGCGAGGCCGACAGCAGCGTTCAGTTCACCAATGCGATAATTGATGCCGAGTATAGGATGTTGCTCCATGCCGCGGTTGTTTCCTTCATGGTTATGACCGTGATCAGAATAACAATCTGCGAGTTTGTAAACGGCTTCATCGTTTGTCACGAACACACCGCCTTCACCGGCTGTAGCAATCTTAAAAAAGTCGAATGAATAGCTTCCGGCTTTCCCGAAAAGCCCTGTGGAAGTACCTTTGTAGGATGCTGCAAACGCCTGCCCTGCATCCTCTACCAGAATGAGGTTATTATCGTTAACCACCTTCATTATAGCATCCATATCTCCCATCCCACCGCACATATGCACCAGGCAAACTCCTTTTGTTTTAGGAGTTATCGCTTTTTTAATTCCTTCGGCACTTAAACAAAGGGTCTCGTCTATTTCTGCAAACACAGGAAGAGCGCCCACAAATAATACTGCTTCTATCGTGGCAATAAAGGTAAAGGGAGGAACGATTACCTCATCTCCCACTCCTATACCAGAGGCGGCCAAAGCTGTAGCTACTGCTGTAGAGCCGCTACTGACTGCGTGTGCGTACTTTGCGCCTGTTATCTTTTTTACTTCTGCTTCAAATTCTTTTGCTTTCCAATGACCATTGCGCTGTGCGTCATGACCGTACCGGAAAAGGATTCCTGTTTCCAATACATCATTGACTTCTTTTCTTTCTTCAGCGCCAAAAAGTTCAGTTCCGGGCATGGCTTTAAAATTTAGAGTGCAAAAGTATTTCATTTTCCGGCAACAAAATGGCCAGAAATGCTATTTGAGATAGCTGTTGGAAACAAGCGAATGAATAATATTTTGTGTTGCACCGACCTGAAATTGAACGAAATGCTTCAGGGCATCGCTTTTAGCCATCCGTTCCTTTTCGTTACTGATCAGTTGATGCAGAATGTTCCTGCATTCTTCCGCGTTCCCTACAGGAAAGGCAAACCCTCTTTTTACCAGTTCTCTTGCTTCTACAAACTTCTCATATGTGAGACCAAACAGTATAGGTAAGCCAAAGACGGCCGGTTCCAGGGTGTTATGAATACCACCCTTCTGAAAGCCACCACCAATGTATGCGATGTCCCCATACCGAAAAAGGCTTGAAAGCATGCCGATATTGTCAATAACGAGCAGCCGACAGCCTCCATCTGGTGAAATGTCTTTTGGAGTGTCTGAATTAGTTATGCGTGAGTAGAAAGCAGCATCACTGCCGAATAGATGTTCTATCTCCTTCAAATGTTTTGCATCTATCTCGTGGGGAGCAATGACGATTTTCCAATCTTCTGGTAAGACAGATAGACATTCTTTAAGCAAACGCTCATCGTCTGGCCAGGTGCTGCCAGCGATCAGCAGTTTCGACCCTCCCTTCCAGCTTTCTATCAGTGGAAATCTTTTTGCCTGCTGCGCAATTTCCCAAACACGGTCATAACGGGTATCACCTGTTACGATCGTATTGTTGATCCCAATATCATTCAGAAGCTTCTTTGAGGCCTCATCCTGCAGGAAGAAGAAGGAAAACTTATGCAGCATATCCCTGAATAAACCGCCATACCACTTAAAAAAAGGTTGCTCCTCGCGGAAAGTTCCTGAAATTAAAACAAGAGGAATATTGCTGCGCTCAAGATTGCAGATGTAGTAATACCAAAATTCATACTTAACGAAGATGGCCAGCGAGGGATTTATCATCTTGATAAACCTTGCAGAACGCTTCCTTCCATCCAACGGCAGGTAAAAGACATAGTCTGCATACTCATAATCTTTCCGCAACTCATACCCGGACGGAGAAAAGAAAGTAAGGATAATTTTTGCCGTCGCGTTTTCAGCTTTCAATCGTTCTATAAGCGGCCTGGCCTGTTCGAACTCGCCTACCGATGCACAATGCACCCAGATGCGTTCTACATCGTGCGGCAGTGTGGTCTTTATTGTCTGAAGGATATCTTTTCTGCCTGCCAGCCATCGCTTTGCCTTATCGTTGACTAATGAAGAAAGGCGAATGGCTACTTTATAAAGGACCAGAAAAAGATTGTAGAGCAACAATTGCACGTACAAAAATAGCTTATTTGCTCTGCAGCACCACTTTATAATATCTCTGACTATGAAGTTTGTCAATCCAGGCTTCGTAGTCCGAATACTGCTCGGCTTTGTATTCGCCCTGATTTACCTGAATGGTTCTGGCGGCAAAAAGTTTTCCATTCCTTTCTTCAATTCGCCAATGACATTCACCGAATGGTGAAGGCGCGTCCATATCTTCCGGAAGAGCTTTTACAGAAGCTGCAGGCGGAAGTGTAATCTCGAATGTGTCTAATATCTGCCAGCAAGCCGGAAGGTAAAAGCTCTTTTTCCTTTCGGTTGCCTCTATTTGAAATGGTAGCCTAACAGGATCAAGATCAATATTGAGCAGTTGGTAATCACCCATTTTGCTAATAGCACCCTGTACCGCAAGTCCCGCTTTTTCATTCAAATGAAGCAAAAATGCTTTATCTGTTCTAACCAGATCATAGGCTGTAGTCGTGTAGCTGGGAAACTGGAATTTACTGTTGATGAAGCGGTCTTTCTCCTGCTCGCTTAGATAGCTCCAGCCAATCAGCCCTTCAGCTGGTATCCCGCTATAAAAATTATTCATCTGAAGGTTCATACTTCCGTCGGTGTTCAAAATGCCTGTTATTTTGTGCGCTATTACATTTACGTCAAGACCATATCCAGGGGTATGCACCACTACGCCTCCCTCCGGGGTAACCATTAATGCATCCCGATTGGCGGTAAAAGAACCCAGATAGCCCGCAGGAAAGTCGCGGCTGGTGCACTCCAACCAGACCGTGTCCTTTTGCAAAGGCACACAAAGGATCATATGGTTGAAGACCTGCTCTACAAAATCGAGCGGCATTTTCACCGCATCATGCGTCCCGGCATAAATCACTACAGGATAGGCTGTAATTCCCGCCACCTTAAGTATGGAGTACATAAAATTGGATAGCGCTTTGCAGTCGCCGTATCCATTGCTGCAAACGAATTTGGCATCCAAGGTCTGCCAGCCTCCTACCCCATATTGGATAGATACATATCGTACATGCTCCTGCAGATACTTATATAAAATTGAAATCTTCTCATTAGGGTCAGTCACGTTTTGGACCAATTGAAGTATTTCGGCCTTCTTGTCGTCAGTCAGTTCGTCCCTGTCTTTATTCAGATCATAGAGGAACTTCCCGAAGCTTTTCCAGCTGCTCATATTGCCTTTATACGTACCTAACATGAACTCCTCCGGAGCTATCATTAACACCGGGCTTCCTTCAAACTCTTCCGACACGAGAAATTCGGGTCTTTCAGCTTTGAGGTCTTTAGAAGTCCAGCTATAAACGTTTTTATCTTCATCTTTAGAAATGTCAGCGTTAAGCGTTGCATTGAACGATTTGTAACGAATTTTAAAGTCGGAAGGCACGGTTATCCGGTAATGGCTTTCTTCTACAGCTACGTCGTACGCAGGGCGCACAAACCATTCCGGCAGGAAAAATGTGTGGGTTTGCCTTGTCTCCGTAAAAAACTCAACCGTATATGGGCATTCACGAGGAGAACATTGGTAATTTTTAACCTTCTCATCGTCATAATATCCGGGCTGTAAGCTTACTGCTTCGGTGCTAAAGTCTGATTCGTTGATCTTCACCTTCAACGCTCCGTCTTTGTCATATATATAACCTCTTAACTTTTCTACTTTTTCAAGTCTGGAGAAGCTTTCAGAACAACTTGCATGCCCGGCACCTTCTTTTTTTAAAACAGTGACGGCATAGTGTTTTCGGATCACAACTTCCGTCGGACTTTTAATTTCAACATCTTCATCATAAAGACGAACTACTGCGTCCGCATTCGCTAAAAGGGAAGGGTTTATGTTGGAGACCGCAAAATCGCTTTTAGGTCTGCAAAAACATAAGCAGGGGATAAGCAGGGCGGATAAGGCAAAAAGGATTAGTTTCATCAGGACGCTTTTTTAATCAGTAGAGCCTTTTGTTGTGTTTCTATTATCTTATTTACGAATGTTTTCAGGTCATTGTATTCCTTTGGCAGGAAGATGGTGCGTTGCATGTTTAATTTTGTATTCAACTGCAACGAGTTCGTCTCCGGGTAGTACTGAATGAGATATTTGTAATAGTCACTATCGTCATATTCAAGCATCGAGGATGTCGGTGGGTTTTCTACCTGATAATGCTCCGGCAACTGAAGAACCAGAGAATAATTTACGTCTATCGCGTAGGGCATTTCAATCGGATTATATCTGCGTTCACTTTTGAATGGAGACTCTGTGAAGTAGTTGTATAAGGACGGTTGTAAGAAAATATTATCTTTCGGCAAGTCATATTTAACCTCATACTCCACAGAAAGAGTTGCATCAGGATTGTTTAGATTATTAACTTTATATTCTGTCAGCTTTCCTTCTATAATCGCATCCTTTACATCCTGCAGCAAATCTTTTTTCAGGAGTAGCGTGTCGGCCAGCCACCTTTCGCGCTTTTGGGCAGCGGTGTATTTTCCAAAGACTTTCTGGATATGAAACCTATAATCGTCTAAACTATTATTAGAGGTTTTCACCTGAATCACCATTCTTTCCTTTATGTCTTTCGGATCAAGCTGTATCCCCATTCCCGTGTCATTTACCAGCCAGGCAAACCCGTTATAGCATGAAGGTGGAATGGTGCCAAAAGGGTAATACTTCCCGGTTGGGTCGAGATAGTAACTTTCTCCATCTACTTTTAAAGAGGTAAGAACGTAATCTATACCTTCAATGTTGGGGAAATCTTCGTTGAGTTTTACAGACTTTCTGGTGCTTAACAAGACGGGATACGCATTCATACCGGCTTCTCTTAACGCGCTTATGAGTGCAAGATTCAGGTCCAGACGGTTGCCCAGATTGTTTCGCAATACCCAATCCAGATCGCGTGCCGTTGAAAGCGAATTTCCTTTATATACGAAGCTGTCCCGTATATAGCTGTAGATCGTTTTGGCATTCGTTAGTTTATCACTATCCTGGGCGCCAATTCTTTTAAGGAATTGCTTTGCAGGGGGATAATGGCCATCCTTCAACTGCCCAAATACCTGTCTGCGTTCTTTTACACGATTATTAAGATGGTACCAATTAAAATACCCTGACTTATATCGGTACCAACTGTCGGTCTGTGAGATAGAGGCAATTCTGAATACAATTCTCTCAGAATAGTTCTTTCCATTGTATACAAAGTTTTCATTTGGAATTCCTTGAACATTCCGACGAACCCACCGCTTGTGATAGTACCGGATATCCGGAGTGCTTAAAGGAGTAGTGTACGCTATAGGAGAAGCGGAATCAGATTGGTTATCATCGAACTGTAGGAACTCAGGAGTGCTTTGTGGCGTGAATGCAAGGCTGATGCCGGCAGGATAAGTAAGTGAAAACTCAGATACCAGCTTTGGCATTTCGCCCTCTATTTCCCAGTCCGCTACAATGTCACTTACTTCCTTTTTCGTTTCATAACTATAGTCTAAAACGGAGCCGGCTGCTACGGCAGGCAGACTAAACTTTCCATAGATAAAATCGTCAGAACCTCTGTCAATCTTGATAGCGTTGTCAGGCATTACATTTTTCACCACTACTCCATCCACCAGATTGTAGGTTTGAGCATGAATGTTAGAAATGCCTCCAAAATCGCTTTCAGAACTGTGCACATACACGCTCACATTCCCGTCATCTACACCTGTTTTCTTTACAATTTTTACTATTCTCCTCACCTTCGTCACCTGCATTCCATCTTTGATAAAGCAGTCGGCTGTTTCGTAAAGAACAATTGCACTGGCACTCGTATCGATGTCGTAGCTTTTTTTTAGTAAATGTTCTTTGTAAAAAGATTCACTTTCTACGAAGTTTCTTTTTGCAAAGACGCTATTTGTAATAAAAATGAGAAAGACAAAAGGAAGAAGGAATTTAATTTTCATCGAACGGGCTTTTGAAAGGTTTTTATAACAGAGGATTACGTGTATGGACGAAAGTATATTTTATTCTAATAAAATTCAACCCATCGCAAAAAATACACTTTTGTCATCTGAATTCAATATTAATAATCGTGTTTCCAAAGGCATGAAATTAATATTATCATTGAGGTAAAATCTGCCGGAATGAAACGAATATTACTACTCTCTCTCTCTGTTATTCTCTTCAGTTTTTTAATCAGCAGCTATAGCAATGGTATTGGAAATATTGGTCATGAAAACCGCACGGGAGCACAAGGCTCACTGGACAATTGCGCCGGATCAGGGTGCCATGATGCCAATACAAGCGACGTCAATATCAACATAGTAATGAAAGACGTAAATGGAAATGTTGTTACCAACAATAAATACGTTCCCGGAGCCTTTTATACTGTTGAGCTGAATGGAAACGTTTACAACGGCTACTTTCCAAGATTTGGTTTTCAGTTTGCCGCTGCAACGCAAAACGGTTCAAATGCAGGTACGCTTATGCAGGGAACTGGCCAGAACACTGCAGTGGTGGGCTCTATGATTCTTTTAGAACAGGCTGTCCCACTCAGTACAGTCGGCGCCAGCAACAATTATCAAACATCTTTTATATGGCATGCGCCAGCTCCTTCATCAACATCTCCTCCCGGTTCTGTAACACTTTTTGCAACCGTTCTTGCCGCAAACGATGACGGAACACGCGCAGGCGATAAGGGAAACAATGAACAGCGCACGCTGTCTCCTGTTGCCTCATCAGTTGGTGCTATTGATGAAACGGTAAAAACTAATGTCTACCCGAATCCTGCTAAAAATGTGCTTAACCTTTCGTTGGAAAATGCGACAGAAGGTGATTATCAGTTCGTCATTTACAATACCAACGGACAGGTAAAGCTTCGGTTTAATAAACACCTGACTTCTGCCAGCTTCAATGAATCTCTAAGTGTTTCTGACTGGGCTGCAGGAACATACTATCTGGAGATTCTACAGGGCCAAAGAAAAAGAATCATTCCGATAACGAAACTGTAATAACTTAATAAACAGCTGCCGGTTGATTTAGCCGAATGACTCAGGACTTACATTGGATGTTCATGGACATTCGTCCTTTGACCATGGATCTACGTCGTGCAACCATGGGCATTCGGCGTACGACCATGGACTTACGTCGTTCGCTCATGGACATTCGTCCTGCGACTATGGACTTACGTCGTTCGACCATGGTCATTCAACGTATGACCAAGGGCTTGCATTGGATGTCCATGGACCTTCAGCGTATGACCATGGACCTACCTCGTGCAACCATGGACATTCGGCGTATGGCCATGGACCTACATCATTCGACCATAGACATTCGAGGCATGACATAGCCGGACACATTTCACTCACGACGGTGGTGACAAGCAGAAATCGCTCGAAGAACGCTTGCAGGCTCACCCAAGGTGATTTTTGAGTTTTAACACATCCCGCCCCTTACTGGCATAATTTGTAAACCCGATAGGTGATTGAAGGTTTCTCAAAGACGAATTAAAGGGCCAAAAGATGAAAAGTGTTAATGAGCAGAGTATTTTTCCTAAGCGTATTATACGGTATGCAAATGTGTGGGAACGGGTTGCAGCCTTCCTGATTGATATGGTAATAGTCCTGCTGCTTAGCGTCATTATCAGCAGTCAGATTTCTTTTCCTTACAACTGGATAGTGACAGCCTGGCTCTATGAAGCGCTGCAGATATCCAGCAATAGTCAGGCTACATTGGGGCAGCGGACAATGGATATAAAAGTGAGCAATATCTATGGTGGCAGACTTGATTTCGCCGCAGCGTCTCTCCGTCACTTTTGTAAATACATTTCCTTTTTCACGGCGCTTTCAGGTTATCTTATCATCCTGCTCGATAAGAGGAAGCAGTGCCTGCACGATAAAATTGCTGAGGCATATGTCGTAACTGCAGAAAGTTACCATGCTGCTGCATAAAAAAAACGGCTTCCAGGACGGAAACCGTTAATTCGTTTGGTTTTTTCTATCTACAAAGGAATATTGCCATGCTTGCGCTTAGGCATTACTGCCACCTTGTTCTGCAGCATTTCAAAAGCCTTTATCAGTTTGGCTCTTGTGGTATCCGGCAAGATCACTTCGTCAATAAAACCGCGCGCAGCAGCACCATAGGGGTTGGCAAACTTTGCTGCGTATTCCGCTTCCTTCTCTTTAAGCTTTGCCTCATGGTCTGTGGCCTCGGTTATCTGCTTTTTAAAGATAATCTCCGCAGCCCCCTTCGCTCCCATCACGGCTATCTCCGCAGTCGGCCATGCGTAATTCAAGTCCGCACCAATGTGCTTCGAGTTCATCACATCATACGCGCCGCCGTAAGCCTTCCTCGTGATCAGCGTCACCTTTGGTACTGTTGCTTCACTAAGCGCATATAGCAGTTTGGCACCATTGGTGATGATACCATTCCACTCCTGGTCGGTACCCGGCAGGAAGCCTGGCACATCTACAAGCACCAGCAAAGGGATATTGAACGCATCGCAGAAACGCGTAAAACGAGCACCTTTCTTACTGGAGTTGATGTCCAAAACACCTGCAAGACTTGCAGGCTGGTTGGCAACGATACCGATACTCCGGCCAGCTATACGAGCGAAACCGACCACTATATTTTCCGCATAGTTTTTATGCACTTCCAGAAAGGACCCTTCATCCGTCAGTTCCTCAATCACCTCCTTCATATCATACGGCTGATTAGGATTTCCAGGAATGATATTATTCAGCTTAGGGCGAAGTTCATCCGAAGCTTCGTAAGCGTAAACCGGCGCGTCCTCCTCACAGTTTTGCGGCATATAGCTAAGCATTTGCTTTATACGCTCTATGCACTCCACCTCATTGGCGACGGCAAAGTGAGTAACACCGCTTTTCGAAGCATGAGTATCAGCACCGCCTAATTCTTCGCTTGTTACATTTTCATGTGTTACCGTTTTCACCACATTAGGGCCGGTCACGAACATGTACGATGTATTTTCTACCATCAGGACAAAATCGGTAATAGCCGGGGAGTAAACAGCACCGCCGGCGCAAGGCCCCATGATGGCGGATATCTGAGGAATGACACCAGACGACTTTACATTCCGGTGGAAAATATCTGCATAGCCGCCAAGGGAAACCACACCTTCCTGTATTCGTGCTCCGCCGCTATCGTTCAGTCCAATGAGCGGTGCGCCGTTTTGCATGGCGAGATCCATGATCTTACAAATCTTCTCTGCATGCGTTTCAGAAAGACTTCCTCCAAAAACCGTAAAGTCCTGCGAGAAAACATAAACCAATCTTCCGTTGATTCGTCCATAGCCTGTGACAACACCATCGCCAGGATAAATTTCCTTCTCCATTCCAAAGTCGCGGCTACGGTGGGTTACCAGCATTCCTATTTCTTCAAATGTCCCTTCATCAAGCAACAACTGCAACCGCTCACGTGCCGTAAGTTTTCCTTTCTTGTGCTGGCTTTCTATTCTTTTTTCGCCTCCACCTTTCAGCGCTTCTGCTTGTTTCTCTTTTAATAAAGCAACTTTGTCCATAACTGTTTTGCAAAAATCAGGGCAAACGTACTGCAAATAGAAAACGCCTCCAAATGCACTGCAGCAAAGAATAATGAAAGGAATAAGAGTAAAAACGAAAAATTTTCAAACATAGCCATTATCTTTGCACCCGATTTAGGTTTCCGTAGCTCAGTTGGTAGAGCAGCTGACTCTTAATCAGCGGGTCTAGGGTTCGAGTCCCTACGGGAACACAAGTAAAAAAGGTTTCAAACGTTAAGCGTTTGAAACCTTTTTCGTTTTGCATAAATCGTCGAAATCTGAGTTTTCGAAAAGTTCCGAATCCCACAGTTTTGAAGCGAAAGACTGAAACTAGATTATCAGAGCCAAATAATAGTGTCGTCACCTTTCTGCTCAATTTAAGCAGCGTACAGGCCTTACTTTATCCTTTTTCAGAGATATTAGACATCAAAAATCAAACAGTATTTTTTCGATGAACTAATAGACGTATCTCGTTTTCCGGAAAGGTTGAAAAAAACTTTTTCAGAAAAAGCTTAGTTTCTAAAATAGAGTTGTATTTTAATGGTATGAATTTTAATTAAAACAGGTTAATTATTAACGCTTAAATTTCTAACTTATGGCAACTGCCAAAAAAGCTCCAGCAAAAGCTCCTGCTAAAGCAACAAAAGAAACTGCATCTAAACCAGCGGCTAAAAAAGCTGCTGCTCCTAAAAAGGCGGCGCCAGCAAAGAAGGCTGCAGCAACCAAAAACGCAACTGCTCCAGCAAAAAAAGCGGCTGCTAAAAAAGCAACAACACCAAGGAAGCCTAACGCTGCTTTTATGGCTGCTCTTACTCCTGATGCTACACTTGCAGCGGTGATAGGCAACCAACCGATACCAAGAACGGAAATCGTGAAGAAAATGTGGGATTACATCAGGGCCAATAACCTTCAGGATAGCAAGAACAAACGGATGATCAACGCCGATTCAAAACTACGTCCTCTCTTTGGAAAAGAGCAGATCTCAATGTTTGAGCTGGCCAAAATCGTAAATGAGCACGTAAAAAAATAGACTCAGAAATAAAACATAAATAAAAGAAATCGCAGCGTCTGTAAGAACTGCGATTTCTGTTTTTACTGATTTTTCAATCTCTTGGGTTGCTTTCTCCTTGTCTGCCGTCGGTTATTTCCCTTTTGGTCTGACGTGTCTGCAGTTCAGTTTGCAAACGCTTTGCTTTTTCCTGGGCTTCTTCATCTGACGATGCTTCAATTGTCGCCCAGATGGTGTCACCGGTCTTTTCTTCAAGGATAGTTTCGCTCTCCGGCGCTGTCTGATCGGTCTGTTTGACAGATTTTATCTGCTTATCCTGAAATTCTACTTTGTAAACAGCCATAGTTTGTGTTTTTAAAAATGTTGATCAAATCAATTTCTTCAGTTTTAACCGGTGTGCATTGGTTTTGGATATTCTCCAAAAAGAATATGCCCGTAACCTTTCTTCCCTAATGGCTTAATTTTTTATCTCTTAAAGATGAACTATCACTATTAAAATATCAAGATTATGGCAAAGTATTCAAGAGGTGCTTCCAAGAAAGTTGAGGAAGCCATGCATGAAATGAAAGAAGGAGACCTTCGTACCGGTACCGGCAAAAAAGTGACAAGCCGCAAACAGGCTGTCGCCATAGGACTATCAGAAGCACGGGACGAAGGCAAAAAGGTTCCGAAGAAAGATAAAGACAATAAGAAAAAGAAGCGATAGAAATTTACCCGGATTGTCAAATTTTGGATGAATTGATTTGATAGGTTTTCTAAATTGCAGCGTGTTTAGAAAAGAAGTCATAGATGTCCTTTCAAAGTTTCGGTTTGTGGACAAATACGAAGCTTTTCATGAGATTTTACCTTGTGTTCTAAGCACTTCTGAGAAAGAAAAGAATGTTGTGTCTGAAATTTTGGATAGCTGCTGTGCATATCTACTCAAGTGCTACGAGGAAAGCGAACGTCCGAGTAAGGCCTCTTTAAAGAAATCTCTGATAATCTGCATGGACAGCTTGGCAATTGCTCAAATCAATGCCGTGAACAGAGAATTTGGCTATCAGCTCGGCTGGTATCTGGCAGAGAAGGTAAATATTAACCTGAAGAAGGGTACAGAGAAAAAGCTTTGGGGCTACTGGCAGATAGAAGGCAATGAAGTGAAAGCACCTGTGAAACCGCGTATATCGGCAACTGTCCGCGAAAAGCAAAATAAACAAGCCAAACAAGCGCGGCCTGCGGACAAAGCTATGCAGTTTTGACTTATTTTTTGCCGAGCTCTATTACCTCACAGTTCTGCATTTTATCTCCATTCACTTCAAAGCGAATAAGTGTTCGCACCTTATGCCAACCCTGTTTACCTGCAGCGCCTGGGTTCATGTGCAAGCAATGAATTTTTTCGTCAAAAATGATTTTAAGAATATGTGAATGGCCGGAGATAAACAACTGCGGTCGTTGCTCCAAAAGCTCCTGTTTAACCGACGGAGCGTACCTTCCAGGATAGCCGCCAATATGCTTCATTATTACTTTCACTCGCTCACACTCAAAGTTCAAAACCTCGGGAAATTCTGCCCTTATTTCCGTGCCGTCAATATTCCCGTAGACGCCTCTTAATAGTTTAAAGTCCCGAAGGCTCTTCACGAGATCAAGGCTTCCAAAGTCTCCCGCATGCCATACCTCATCGCAGTCTTTGAAATGAGCGAAAACAGCATCATCGAGAAAGCCATGAGTATCAGAAATCAGTCCCACCCTCGTCATCGGCGCAAAATAAGACAAAAAGAAATGACCACAACTCTTGTCGTGGCCACCTCTATTGTGGTATAATTCATACCGTGCAGTTCAATCAGACTATTCTATTCCGTTCTTTGATTCTTGTTTCCTCTGCTTTCTTCTTCCTTCTTTCTTAAATGACTCCTCACCTCTTCATCAAGCGTTTTATCTCTTCTGTTAACATCACTCCTTTTCTCGTCCCATTCATTCCGTTCGTTCCGTTCATCTGTACCGCTTGCTGGTCTGTTGTTACTGCTGCTATTCCTCATCTCTTAAGGCTTTTGGTACTTAGATACTTAAAACAGTATGCCATGGACTATAAAACGCATACACAAGAAAAAGCTTTCACATTTTTTTGGGCCGACCAGGATAAAATATCGAAAAGGCATGAATTTTAAAAGCCTGTAGATGACTGGACTTAAAGACATGGAAACTACCGAAATAAGAATAACGAAAAGGAAACTGAAGAACCTAATAAACGACAACGTTAAAAGCGCAGAAGCAGTAAATCTGGTTTACGTAAACGATACACAACCAGGAATTGAAAGAATCAGGAAAGGGGAAAGCTTTATTTACAAATATAAAGGCGAAACGATAACAGACAAATCCATATTGCAAAGGATCCGATCTTTGGTTATTCCACCCGCCTGGCAGAATGTATGGATTTGTGCCACTGAGAATGGACATTTACAGGTAACTGGTACAGACGCTAAAAACAGAAAGCAATATAAGTATCACCCTTCATGGAATGTCGTGCGGAATCACCCTGTTGTTCCCCGTCATCGCCGCAGCGGCGTGTCACGACCGGAAGAGCGATGTGCCGCCGCGGTACG
>DATJDP010000136.1:0-14211 GCA_035497355.1 Flavipsychrobacter sp. | reverse complement strand
ACCCTGTAAGCAGCCCAGGCATCATTGATAGCTGTAGTATTTAACCCGGTTGCATAGCCTGCAACTGTGTTGTAATCCTTGAGGAGAAAATAAGCCCGAATGTAATCTCGGTTCTGCTTTTCCGTTGATTCAACGTTTTGCTCTTTGGCCAGATAAAACAAGGCAGAGTCAATAAGTCCCCTGTTCGGATTGTACCGCTCAAAGAACTCCATATATGCACGCGCTTTCGTAATGGCATCAGGATGATCGTTGTTAAACGATTTTAAGCCCAGGAATGCACGGATCTTCGATTGTCCGGCCGTATCATAGGGGCGTTTGCGAATCCAGTGGTCGGTAACAGCCACGTGCGGGATATCAATACTTCCGTTGCTGGGCATGTGGCAGGTTACGCAGTCATCATTCTTAGCCGCTCTAAGGTTGGGGGCTTCCGTACAATGAATATCATCCTTCCCTCCATGACAGCTCTGGCAGGCATTTAAAAACTGAGAGCGCGGGGTAAACTTCACGCTCACATGCGGATTGTGACAAGTGATGCAACTCATTTTGCCTGACTGGAGGTAACAGGCGCTTTTCTTCATTCGCTCCACATGAGATGCCATGATCATCTTGTCTTCCGCTCCTTCATATTCAGGCATAAAGACATTCATCACCTCGCTCAGCTTCATACCGGGACGAAAGTCAAAAAAAGTCTTTCCGTCATTAAGCACTGCAATGCCCTGGAGGTGACAGCGCATACAAACATTATTCTGTAGTTCTGTAGACAGGCGACGGGGATTGATAATCGTATAATCAGGCGTCTTTGAAGTGTCTATTATGATGCCCTGTTGCTTTGCTGCAACGTGCAAGCTTCCCGGGCCATGGCAGCGCTCGCAGTCAATCCCTGTCTTCAGGCTCACAAACTTGTTGAGGCTGTTGGGTACAAATTCAGGATAACCATTGTGGCAGGTCATACACTCGCTTTCAATTAGTCTTGAAAACCTCACGTTGGCTCCGCCCTCAAAACCGGGAGCGAGATCCCACTTCTTCTTTTGGGTATAAAAGGTGATGGGTGCCTGATGGAGGTAGCCGTTGGTGCTGAAGATATGGGAGTTAGTATGCTGTCCTGAGCCAACTATGTAATCTACCTTTTGAATACGCTTGTGAACGGTGTCTTTGCCTTCCAGCCGATACTCCATCACATAGAGTGAATCGTTGTTCCAGTAAGGCTTGTAATAGAAGTCAAGCTCTTTATCGTAAACAAGGGCGTGCGCTCCGAACTGAGCCGCTGATTTCTGCTTCGTCGCATATCCAAACGACTGCCCCATGCCGGTTTTAATAAACGTTTCATAGATGTCGTTGTGACAGCCGCGACAGGTTTCCATCCCTACGTAATGAGCGGAGGTATCATAAACATTCTTCCAGAGGGACTGTGGCTGACCTTCCGGGTTCTCCTTCCTGTCCGTACAAAACAGCGAGGAGACTAAAACCCCGGTGAATAGCAGGAACAGTACAGCGTTTTTGTAGAAGCGGGAGGACATGGAACTTTAAAATTCTTTAGGGTTTCTGCTTGTATGAAAGATTGAGTTTATAAAGACTTTTTTTTCGTCTTCATCAATTCGATAAACGATGAGGTAAGGAAAGACTTTCATTGTAACAAAGCGATATTTCTCAGAGAACTTTACAGCAAACACATAAGGTGTTTCTTGAAGTATGTGGAAGTAGTGACTTATTTCGCGATAAAATTTTGAGCAGCCTCCTCGTTCCTTGCCTTATAAAAATTGTAGGCCTCATCCATGTCTTCGGCTGCTTTCTGCAGTAGCTCGATATGGTACATGCTTTAATGCTCATATTTTTTTCGAACATCATTCCATGAAACTGAATTCATTTTGCCGGAAAGAAACGCCTGTTCTCTTTTTAATATCTCTTCCTTTTGTTTTGTTGATAGATATGGCCCCTCATTAAGTGCTTCTGACACCCGTTTTTTATCTACATCAGATAAATTCCTAATTGCTTCCAGCAACTGCTCAATTGAAATGTTTAAGGACAGCATCTCTTCCCTTTTGCCTTTTTTAATCTGTAATGCTGCATGATGCAAACTCAGGCAGCCATTTCCAATTAGCAAATTACAACTTTATTGGAAGACAAAGCCCGTAGCTTAGTTAAATATCCCTAGCGTGTAATTAGCCTTACCCTTTTGTATCAAAACATAATGTCCGTTTAACAAATGCTCTGGCTTAAGTCTGAAATCAGGGGCAGTAATTTTTTCTTTGTTGAGGCTCAACCCGCCGTTTTGTATCATTTTTCTTGCTTCCCCTTTCGACGAAAAAACCTTTGTTTCAGCAAGGAACGTCAGCAGGTCAAGCCCTTCTTCCTGCAGTGCTTCTTTCACGCCCGTCACCTGCGGCACTCCTTCCATCACCTCGAGCAGTTGCTTCTCATTAAGCGAGCGAAGCGCTTCTATAGGCGCCTGGCCAAACAATATTTCCGATGCTTTTTGTGCAAACTTTAGTTCCTCTACACCGTGCACCATTGTTGTTATCTCCTCTGCCACTGCTTTCTGCAGTTTGCGCAGATGCGGCGCCTGCCTGTGTTCTTCAATCAACGCGTTGATCTCTTCAACAGGTTTGAAAGAGAAGGAAAGCGCCGACTTTTCCGCATCTACATCCGAAAGCTTTAGCCAGTACTGGTAAAACTGATAAGGAGAAGTCCTTTCAGCATCCAGCCAGATTGTTCCGCTTTCCGTTTTGCCGAATTTGCTTCCGTCTGCTTTGGTGATCAGCGGACTTGTCATAGCAAAAGCTTCGCCGCCGCCTTTTCGGCGGACCAGCTCCGTACCGGTAACGATATTGCCCCACTGGTCTGCACCGCCCATCTGGAGCTTCACATTCTTCGCATTGTAGAGGTAATAGAAGTCATAACCCTGAATCAACTGGTAACTGAACTCAGTAAACGACAAGCCGGTTTCCAGCCGCTTCTGTACAGAGTCCTTAGACATCATGTAGCCGACCGTGATATGCTTGCCCACTTCGCGTATGAAGTCGAGGAAGGTATAATCGCGGAGCCAGTCGTAGTTGTTGACCAGTACTGCCGCATTAGGGCGACTTTCATCGAAGTCAAGAAATTTCTCCAGTTGCTGCCTGATACCGTCGCAGTTCTTTTCTATCGTTTCCGTATCCAGCAGGTTGCGCTCCGCTGATTTTCCCGAAGGGTCGCCGATCATTCCGGTGGCACCGCCGACAAGTGCATACGGTTTATGACCTGCGAGTTGCAGCCTGCGCAGTAACGTGATCTGAAGCATACTGCCCACGTGGAGACTATCGGCAGTGGGATCGAAGCCAATGTAGCCGCTTGTCATCTCTTTGGCTAACTGCTCTTCTGTGCCCGGTATTATATCGTGTATCAGATTTCTTGCGCGTAAATCTTCAATCAGGTTCATTTCTGGAAAAATTAAAGTGCAGCAAAAGTAAGCGTTTAAGAATTTTAAGGTGCGCTGATGAGTATTGCGAGGCAGTAATAACAATAAACGAATGACGGTTGGCCGCAAATGACTTCTTACTGAGACAGTTTGTTGAGACTGAAACACATGTATTGAAAGGTAATGGCAGAGAGAAATATACCCGTATGAGTATAAATGTTAATAAGGCAACTTATTGATTATCATAGAAGTTGTGCGCTGTAATTTTACGTTTGTTTACGTTTGTTTACGTTCTTTAACGTTATTGAGCATCTTTTAACGTTGTTGAGCATCTTTTAACGTTAGTTGCGCTTTTGGATACCCAGGGGTGTGCGGCACCCCCATATTTGCATTCGATGTCAATAAAGCGATAGGAAATGCAACAGCAGCAACAAATAATCCGTCATCCACTCTTCACCTTTATCAAAATCGGCTATTCCTTTGGGAAAAAGGACTGTTGGTTTTGCAAAAAGGAACACTGGTTTTCAGAAAAGGAACATCGGTTTTGGGAAAAGGAACACTGGTTTCGGAAAAAGGACGATTGGTTTTGGAAAAAGGAACACTGGTTTTTAGAAAAGGAACATTGGTTTCGAAAAAAGGACAATTGGTTTTATAAAAAGGAACACTGGTTTTGGGAAACGGAACATTGGTTTTGGAAAAAGGACGATTGGTTTTGGAAAAAGGAACACTGGTTTTATAAAAAGGAACATTGGTTTCGGAAAAAGGACGATTGGTTTTCAGAAAAGGAAGATTGGTTTTTCAAAAAGGAACATTGGTTTTCAACAAATGCAAGAACGAAAAGCTTCTCTAAAACAAAGGAAAGACCGTACTCCGTGGCCAAAAGTGTACTAACACTGATATTAAAGGAACGGTACAAGCCTCCTTAACGTTTCAAACATTAGAACCTTGGCGGAAGCCTGCTTTTAAAGCCGTCAATAAAATAAACATGGGCTGTCTTCAGGCAAACAGCCCTACAATTATAAAAGAATAAATCACAAATAACCTTTAAAAAAGCAAAATACTATGAGACAAGTTGCATTAAAACTGCACACCCTTAGTGCAGATGAGGTCATAACACTGGCCAATGACATTCACGTGAAAATGACTGCCAACGCGACCATCTTCGCCACCCCTCCCGTTACAATGGCGGATTTTGAGAGCGCTATTGACAATCTAAGCAGCGCACAACATCTTACCCTGATGGGTGGAAAGGCGGCCATCATTGTTCGCAATGGCAGGCGCCAGGAGCTGGAAGACATGCTTAAAGTGTTGGCAAGCTATGTAACAACCATCGGTCGTGATAATGAAGAGACATACAGCCTCGCTGGTATGCCTGTTAAACGTCGCGGGCCGTTGCGCTACGACTTCCTTGATACGCCAACCAACGTCCGCTCTGAGAGCGTGTATGGCGATGCGGTAATTCTGCGGTGGAATAAAGTAGCCAACGCAAAGTCCTACGAAGTGGAATACACTAAAGATCCTTCAGTAGACAGTGCGTGGATTAGAACTCCTATTGTTAGTGCCTGCCGGACACTGATACACGGACTGGCCCTAAAGGAGCAATATTGGTTCCGTGTGCGGGCTACTGGTAGCCAGGGTATGGTGAGCGGCTGGAGCAATGCCAGGACGCAAGTGGTAAGCTAATACCTCTCCTGTTACGGCAATGGCTGGCAGCAAGTCTGCCCGCCATTGATCCGGACGGGATGCTTTGCAGAGTTGGCAGAAGGCAGAGGCCAGAAGGGGAGAACAAATTGGTAGTTGACAAGAGGCAGTTGGCAAAATAGAGGTTTGTGCAAAGGGCTTTTTTGGTCCCAAAGGGGATAATCCACATCGTTGATCTTATCGGCTTGGTGTTAATGTCTTGAACTAATAAATAGTAAGCCGTTAAGTCTTTCAATAAATGAAGACAATCTCTTTTCGCTGTAAGCGAAAGCTGTCCTCCTTTAGAGGGGGTGAGCGTTGGCTTTGTGTGCGAGCGGGGGAGGTCTTACGATAATATAAGCACAACCAAAAGCGGTTTGTGTTTGTGATGAGGCTTATTATTCTTGCTTAACTTGTCCTTAAAATTAGTGGACGTTGGAGAACCATCTTTACAACAAAAAGTTGCAGCCGTTTGCAAAACACCTAAGAAACAATGGCACTAAAGCGGAAGCTTGTTTATGGAAGTATGTACTCCGCGCCGGGCGCACACAGGGATACAGTTTTAAGAGACAAAGGCCTGTGTTGGAGTATATAGCTGACTTTATTTGTGAGGAACTTCACTTGATTATTGAAGTGGACGGGATCACGCATTTACATGAAAGGACAGTGGAAAACGATAGAAAGAAAGATCAGGCGCTCAGAAATGCAGGATACACCGTGCTTAGGTTTACCAACCGTGAAGTTTTAATGGAAATTAGTGGGGTTGCAAAGTGTATAGAACAATGGATAAACGAACACAAAACCGTAATATCCTTATAGTACTAACAGACCTCCCCCGCCACCCGCATGGCCACCACACGCCCCCTCCAAAGGGGGATAGCCAGCATTATCGATCTATCGGCTTGGGCTAATGTCTTGAACTAATAAATAATGAGCGCCGTTAAGTCTTTCAAAAAAATGAAGGCAATCTCTTTTGGCTGCAGGCCAAAGCTGTCCCCCTTTGGAGGGGGCGAGCGTTAGCTTTGTGCGTGAGCGGGGGAGGTTTATGGTCCTGCCCGCAAGAAAATAATTCAAATCACAAAATATTATTATGAAGTGTGCGTTATACTTTCTAAAGCCTAAAGGAATGTTAAGGCAAGCACGCGTTTACTCGGTTTAAAGCTTAATTTTAGGACCGTTTATAGCAAAGATTTACATGAGAATTAAATTGCTCTTAATGGCAGTGCTGGGTGGGCTATTCTGCAATGAAGGCCTCGCGCAAAGCCGTATATACGTCAATGAATATTTAAACATCGGCGTTGGCGGTCGCGGCCTTTCTATGGCTGGCGCTCAGGCTGCAACTGCCAATGACGTTACAGCCGGATACTGGAACCCTGCCGGATTAATGAACATTCATTCTGATCTTGAAGTAGGCCTGATGCACGCGGAATATTTTTCCGGCAATGCCAAGTATGACTATGGCAGCATTATGAAGCCTTTGAAGGGTAATAAGCGCGTGGTTGGACTATCCGTGCTCCGCTTCGCTATTGACGACATTCCCAATACCATTGACTACATTCAGCCAGACGGCTCTTTTGATGAGAGCAAGCTAAAGTCTATGTCGGCGGGAGACTATGCTTTTCTTCTCTCTTATGCGCAGGGTATAAAACTTTTTAAGAATCAAGCCATTCAAACCAACATTGGTGGCAATGCAAAAGTTATTTATCGCCATCTCGGTAGTATGGCAAATGCGTGGGGTTTGGGGGTGGATCTTGGGATACAGGCAACGTATAAGAAATGGATGTTTGGTGTGATGGCAAAGGATATTACTACAACTTACACCGCATGGAGCTTTCACCTGACGGAAAAGGAAAAGCAGGTTTTTTATCAGACAGGGAATGAGATTCCGATAAAGTCGTATGAAGTGATGCTGCCCCGACTGAATATCGGCGCTGCACGGAATATATTGAAGGAAGGCAAGCCGGTACAGTTGCTTGCAGAGCTGGGTGTGGATGTGACCACAGATGGGAAACGGAATACGCTGATAAGCAGCAGTACCTTCAGCTTCGACCCGCATCTGGGACTGGAAGCAGGGTATAAGAACACCGTTTTTCTACGTGCAGGTATAGGCAATTTTCAACGGGTGCTGGACGATAGAGATACATTGAACCAAAAGAAGTTTACCATTTACCAGCCGTCGGTAGGCATTGGTATCAAGGTTAATAAACTTATTGTGGACTATGCTTTTACCAGTTTGCAAACACAGGCAAGCCCATTGTACACCCATGTGATCTCCCTACGTTTACTTTTTGATAAGCCCCCATCGACACAAAAGAAACAAACCCCCATTACTTCACCCGCTACAAGCAAAGAACAATGAGATCGGCTTTAATAAGACAGAAATTTACCCCGATATTATTGCTTGCAATATTTTGCCTCGGCTTGCAGGCGCGCGCTCAATATGGCAATGAGTGGATAGACTACAGCAAAACCTATTATAAAATAAAAGTCGGCACAGAAGGCATCTATCGCGTCCCTCTGTCTTCTTTGCCTGGCAGTGTAAACGGAGCTAATCTCATACTTTATAGGGAAGGGCAGGAGGTGCCTTTGTATGTCACAACAACCGGAGCCATCGGTAGCAGTGACTATCTGGAGTTTTATGGGCAAAAGGCTGATGGTAGCTTTGATAAACAGCTTTACGAAAATCCCCAGTGGCAACCGGATGACCGGATAAGCATGTTTACAGACACGGCTGTTTACTTCCTGACTTACGACAATCAGAGCAACCACCTTCGTTATGCGGCCATGCCTAATAATATTCCGGCTACGCCACCGGCTGCTTTGAGTTATTGTATAGCAACTGTTGGTAATTACTTTGTAAGGGACTTTTCAGAAGGTAGGCACGTCGTAGCAGGACAGCCGATAACGCTCTCTATTTTTGATAATGGAGAGGGCTATGTAGACACAATGGTGAGTATTTACGCTCAGTTAAACTATTCTATAAATGCTCCGAATGCCGTTAGTGCACCTGCCAATGCGGTAATTAACGCGAGCGTTTTACGCAATACGTATGCAACGATAAACGACCAGTTAACAATCTTTTTAAACAATCAGCAGATCGCTGACTCCGTCCTTAAGCCTGATGCCACGCAGCATTTCAACTTATCAGTTCCTTCTTCGTTGATAAGCGCCACGAACAACTTTCAATTCAGCGGAACAGCCAATACTTCTACGCTTGATGATTATGGCGTTTCTTATATAGAGATTCAGTATCCACGGAACTTCGACATGAATAGCGCTAACTTTTTTTCGTTCCAGCTTTCGGCAAGTGCATCATCACAATACATTGAGTTTGCCAATTTTCAGAATGGTAGTACAACGCCAAGGCTATATGATCTCACGAATAAGAAATGGTACGCTGCTGATCTGTCCGTAGCTGGAAAGACGCGGTTCTATATTAATGCCTCAATCGCTGATAGAAGTCTGGTGCTGTATTCTGAATCGGCTGTAAAAAGTGTTACGCAACTTCAGGCGTTTACTTTTAAAAATTTTACAAACGCTGCTAACCAGGGAGACTATCTGATTATTTCCCATCCCAATTATGACATCCCTGTGAATGGTCATTCTTACCTGACTGAATATAAAAATTATAGGTCTTCCCCTCAGGGCGGAGGCAGGAATGTTATAATAGTAAATGTTCAGGATCTGTACGATCAGTTTGGATACGGCATAGACATTCATCCGCTATCTGTTCGGAATTTTTTACGTTTTGCGTATGATAAGTGGAGTGTTAAACCGCATGATGCATTTTTTGTTGGTAAAGGATTGCTCTATCACAAATACAGGACTTATCTGCAAAACAAATCATTTTATCCCTATGCGGCGATCGTTCCTACTTATGGAGATTTAGGCTCTGATGAAGATTTTGTGAACTTTCTGCCCAATCGGCACCAGGCAATAAACGTTGGGAGATTAAGTGCCTGGAATGGACAGGAAGTAGGCGCTTATCTTGACAAAGTGAAAACATACGAACAAGCATTGAAGCAAGGCCCTTTGCCTACGTATGAATCAGAGCTTTGGAAAAAAAAAGTATTGCACATAGGTGGAGGCCGGGATGCAGGTGAGCAAAGCACTTTATTGACAACTCTCAATATTAGTGCAGGGATTATTAGTGGTGCTGCATTTGGAGGACAAGTTTCGACGGTTGCCAAAAGCACTACCAATCCTATTGATCCGATTAACAACCGGACTATTGATAGTCTTGTGAACAGTGGACTGTCGCTGATAGCGTTTAATGGGCATGCTACTGCCAATGGTTTTGATATGAACCTCAATAACCCAGCAACCTATAATAGCGCGCCAAGATTCCCTCAATTCATTGCCCTCGGTTGCGATGTAGCACAAGTTTTTAATCTTACGACCAGTACAAGGACCCTTAGTGAGCAATATTTGATGGCCGCTTCGGGTGGGTCAACTACAATGATAGCTAGTAACAATCTGCAGTATCCAGACTTTCACCGCCAGTATTTACCAGCTATATACAACAGCATTACAAATGTAAACTATGGCGCTACTATCGGCGATCATCATCATTATGCTTACGACAGCATGCGAACTGCTGACCAGAGCGAAAGGACTTATTATCAGATAGAAAGTATGCTTTTGCAAGGCGACCCTGCGACTCCGGTGTTCGGATTGCCAAAGCCCGATTATCATATCTCCTCTAATCGTCTTTCAAGTATTCCTTCCAACGTGACGAACACGATGGATTCGTTTGCTGTCAGAATCACAGCCTACAATTTGGGAAGAGCTTTGAATGACACTGTCAATGTAAAAGTGGAGCATATTAACCCTGCCGGAACTGTTAGCGTCGTGGGCAACCTGAAAATGGTTAATCTGTACAATACGGACACCGGAACATTAAACATAGGGGTTGACAAGGTAACAGACGTCGGTCTAAATAAATACCGGGTGACCATAGACGACAACAACATTTTTGACGAGACAAACGAGGCGAATAATGTTGGGACGCTTGATGTATTCATTTATTCCGATAAGCTTGTTCCGGTTTATCCGAAGGAGTTTAGTATCGTCAATAAGCCCTCGGTGACATTAAAAGCCTCCACTTTAAACCCCTTCAGAGAAGTTGCCAGGTACAGACTGGAGATAGATACAACAGAAGGATTTAATAGCTCGCTGAAGCAGTCCACCACAATTGTAAGTGCAGGCGGCGTGATAAAATGGACACCATCTATCTCTTTGACAGACAGCGCCGTTTATTACTGGCGCGCAACATTCGATAGCGCAGTAAATGGTGACTACCAGTGGTCGTACAGTTCATTTGTTTATCTCGCCAACGGTACGCCGGGGTGGAATCAATCCCATTACTACCAATATCTCAAAAACAGCTTTACTGATTTGAATTACGGCACTGATCGAACATTTAAATATCCTATTGACTACAATAAGCTTACCGCTTCCAATGCAATCTATTCCGATCAGATTCAGGGTTGGCCATGGAATACTGCCGACTTTGCAAAGGTGATGCTGAACGGAGTGGATATTCAGCGATTGGGATGCTTGCCGTGGGGTGGTACTATACAGATTAATGTTTTCGATTCTCTGACAAATCTGCCCTGGAAAAACGATTCAACTTATGGAACAGGTGGTGCTTACCCTTCCTGTATTGCCGGTTCCCGCGACCTTTACACTTTTGAATTCCCGGTTAATACCCCACAAGGACGTGCGAATGCAGGCCATTTTCTCGACAGCATACCCAATGGCAACTTTGTACTGGTCAGGAATATAATTAATCTCGGTGCCTATGATACGGCCTTGGTCGCTGAGTGGAAGACCGATCCCGGGCAATATCTATATCAGCAGTTCTTAAACTTCGGGTTTACTCAGATCGATTCATTCAATAAGATCCGGCCTTTCATTTTCTTACGAAAGAAAGGAGACAACTCATTCCCCGTGTACCAGTATGTCGGAAGTACCATTCTTGATACTTTAGAAAAGACATTTTTTCTACCTACACTGCGTCCCAATGGAAATATGAACAGTACTGTTATAGGTCCTGCAAAGCAATGGCAGCAGTTGAAATGGAAGTTCTCTTCAGATGCATTTCCACAAAACGACAGACCGTTTGTAAGCATTTACGGCATTACACCAACCAACAATAGCACCTTGCTATACAAAGGTTATGCACAGGATACAAGTCTTAGCTTCATTAATGCCAGTCAATATCCAAACATCAAAATGGTTTGGACAAGCTATGACTCAATAAGCCTGTCGAGTCCGCAGCTAACTTATTGGCGTGTTTTGTATAGCCCCGTTCCTGAGGCGGCCCTGAATCCAGCTGCATACTTTACGTTTACTGATAGCCTTGAACCGGGAGAGCAGGCCAGTTTTTCGGTGGCAATTGAAAATCTGACTGATCTGCCTATGGATAGTATGCTCGTGAACTATAAGGTTATTGATAACAATAACAACAGCCATTTTGTAGTTGGCAAACGGTATCGTCCGCTTCCCGGAAATGACACATTACATGCATCCGTTGTATTCGACCCGGCTGCTTATAAAGGCAATAGTATTTTCTTTGTAGAAGCAAACCCCGACAATGATCAACCGGAACAATATCATCCGAATAACCTTGGCTATTTACCGTTTAAAGTGAATACCGACATGCGCAATCCCTTTCTGGATGTAACATTTGACGGTGTTCATATTCTGGATCGAGACATCGTATCTGCAAAGCCATTTATCAAAATCGTTTTGAAAGATGACAGCAAGTACTTGCGCCTGGACGATACGAGCCTGCTGAAAGTAAGTTTACGTTATCCTGATGAAGTAAGCGCCTCACACGTTATCCCTTTCGACGGCAGTATTTGCAAATTTATTCCGGCGCAAGACAATGGGAAAAACAATGAGGCAGTGATCGAATTCAGGCCAACGTTTTTGGAAGATGGCACATATCAGCTTTATGTGAATGGAAGAGATAAAAGTGGAAATGAGGCGGGGCAGACTGACTACACTGTTGCCTTTGAAGTGGTGAACAAATCAACAATCACCAATGTGCTCAATTATCCGAATCCATTTTCAACAGCCACAGCTTTCGTGTTCACGATAACAGGTTCACAAATCCCCTCTCAGTTTAAAATCCAGATCATGACGGTGACTGGTAAGGTAGTTCGGGAAATTACAAAGCCTGAACTTGGGCCTATTCATATTGGTAGAAATGTTACTGAATACAAATGGGATGGGCGCGACCAGTACGGACAGTTGCTTGGGAATGGCGTTTATCTCTACCGGGTTGTTACTTCTATAAACGGGAATGGAATTGAACACCGAAGCGACATGGACCTAAAAGATAATGGCGATAATGTAGATAAGTTTTTTAAGAATGGATACGGAAAGATGTATATCATGCGATAGCCTTTCTCAGTTGTTATAACGTATCCTGATTAATCAGGATCGCGTTTACAAATAATGTTGTTGCGTGTGCAGATGTCATCTGAAACGGCAGACTTCTAACGCCTAGCAGGAGATGGAACGAGATCTGTGAGCATAGATGTGCGTTAATAAAATATTAGAAAGTGTGTAGCGGCGGAAATGCCAGAGAATAACAAGGTTAACTGTTCATAGGACATCTTTATTCTCACATAGGTCGCTCGCTTTTGGCTGACGAAACATAAGGCGATACTTTTGCAAAGAATCAAAACAATTTTTTACTATGGCATATTCACTTCCACCATTACCGTATTCTTTCGATGCACTTGAGCCACATATTGATGCTACTACAATGGAGATACACCATGACCGCCATCATAAAGGCTATGTAGATAACCTGAACAAGGCAATTGCAGGCACCGATGCAGAAGGCAAAACACTTGAAGAATTGATGGCAAATATTTCTGCTTACCCAACTGCTGTGCGCAACAATGGAGGCGGTCATTTCAATCACAGCCTGTTTTGGTCTGTTCTGGCACCAAATGCAGGCGGCCAGCCTTCGGGTGACTTAGCTCAGGCTATCAACGAAGCTTTTGGCTCTTTAGATGCATTGAAGGAGAAAATGAATGCTGCTGGTGCAACTCGTTTTGGCAGTGGCTGGGCATGGCTTTGCGTGAGCGATGGAAAACTCTGCGTATGTTCCACTCCTAATCAGGATAATCCGCTGATGGATGTTGCAGAATGTAAAGGCACACCTATCCTCGGCATAGACGTATGGGAACATGCTTACTACCTGAAATATCAGAATAAGCGCCCTGACTATCTTAGCGCTATCTGGAATGTGATCAACTGGAATGAAGTAGAAAGAAGATATAAGGCAGCGTTGTAAAACGAAGCTGATGTTCGTAGCAACAGGTCTGGGATTTTCCTCAGACCTGTTTTGTTATTGCTGGAATAAAAAAGAGGTGAATCTTCTACCTTCATCAACTATGCCACACCTATTCAGCTCCGCTACAAACAAATTAAGGATCGTTTTAAACTAAGAGGATGTCCTTACTACGCTTTATTGTTTTTCCTCATTCTTTGCTGGCCTTTCTTCAATGTATGTTTCAATTCTTTCGGGCTCTTATTAGTTTGCGTCAATCTCTTATTAGTTTGTCCCAAACTCTTTCGAGTTTCCCCTAAACTCAATTGAGTTTGTCTCAAACTCTTTTGAGTTGAAAAATGTTGAATTAGTTTTTCGGCAACTCAAGAGAGTTTCTTTCTAACTCAATTGAGTTTGCGTCAGATTAATATTTGCAAACCACAGACTCATAAGAGTTTTGCTCGTGCGAATAAGAGTTCGGCTCCAACAAATATGAGTTTAAGGCAAACTCAATTGAGTTGGAGACAATCTTTATTGAGTCTGACAAAAACTCTTGTGAGTTTGAGGAAAACTCATAAGAGTTTGAAAGAAACTCTAAAGAGTTTTGGAAAATCTTTAAAGAGTTCGGGAAAATGGTCTTCTAACCCTTGGCGGATAGCTCGCAGCTACGTCGTTTCATATCGGAATTTATTGAAGCCATACAGCAATTTACAAAGACGCAGGGGCACAGTCCATGCTTAACTAGGGAGATTTCATGGTCATTAAAAAGGGCTTTGGAAATCTTCCAGGGAAGTAAACGACATATCTCTTTCGGAAACAATGGGATCTTCTACGTTCCAGTCGA
>DATJDP010000135.1:0-4632 GCA_035497355.1 Flavipsychrobacter sp. | reverse complement strand
GTAGAAATTTCCATGATCAGTTTTTCAAAGTCTGTACGTTGCTCAACACGCGTATTCTCAATACTGTACTTTACGTTCTTGATCGGTGTGAAGATGGAGTCGATTGCGATGATGCCCAGTGGCGCACCTTCTTTCGGACGGTTTTCTTCGGCAGGTACGTATCCGCGACCTTTACCTACAAACAGTTCGATATGGAAAGTAGTGCCGGGCTCCATATTGCAAATTACCAATTCAGGGTTCATCACCTCAAAGTTTGGTAATGATTCACCAATCATGCCTGCCGTAAATGTTTCCTGACCTTTGATCGTCAATTCTACTCTGTCTGAGCTTACTTCATGCTCAGCAGCTTTCTTCAGGCGGACCTGCTTTAGATTAAGAATGATTTCGGTTACGTCTTCGAGCACACCTTTAATGGTTGCAAACTCGTGATCGGCACCTGCAATCTTAATAGCAGTGATAGCATAACCTTCCAATGAAGAAAGCAGCACGCGGCGTAGCGCATTACCGATAGTTACACCATAACCTGGCTCCAGCGGACGGAACTCAAACTGAGCTTCGAAGTCCGTAGCTTTCTGAAGAACGATTTTGTCTGGTTTTTGGAAATTGAGAATTGCCATGTTGAGAAAATTTTCTTTTTTGTTTAATGTTGAATAATCAGGAACAAGATTTCTGTTCCCAGTTCATCTTCCGTTGTGTGGCACACTTCGGGGGTTCGGGGCTCTCTTCCCCACCCTCAAATTCTTGCTAAGCAGACGGTCTATGAACTTTTTAAGGCGGCAAAGGTAAGGAAAAAAGGAAAATAAAAGAAAAAATTCAATTGGGTTAAAGCTGCGTTTATAGGATAGACTTCTATGTCAAAAACCCTGCTTTAGCAGTGACACGCAACTACCTATGAATTCCGAATAATGGAACTATGCTACAACTCAGACGATCCCGCTAGTCCTCCGGATCTGGTGGAATACTCCCAAACAATTCCTCCAGGTTCAACGAAAACCCTTTCAATACCAAGCTTTCCATCATATCATCTTCACCCATAAGCTTTGAAGGCACATATTTCCCGTCTTTCAGCGTATAAACAAGAAAAGAATGATCCTGAGGGGAAACGATCCAGTACTCCTTCACGCCCGACTCCTCATACACTTCATATTTATTTTTGAGTTCCTTTCTATTATTTGAAGGAGAAAGAACTTCAATCACAATATCCGGTGCACCTATGCAACCACGTTTATCGAGTTTAGCATGGTCACAAACCACACAGACGTCAGGTTGAACGACGGTAATCACATCTTCGTCTCGTTGAGACTCTCGTGGCAGACGAACATCGAACGGCGCTACAAAGGCCTTGCACGTTTTTTCTCTTAGAAAGCTCCATAAATAGCCATGGAGGTTTGACACAAGCTCTTGATGCTTGCGATCAGGAGCAGGGCTCATCCGGAATATCTTTCCTTTAATCAGCTCCAGCCTTTCCTCTATGGTCCACTTCAGATAATCGACATACGTATACTCTCCATAGGAGAAATCCGGTTCAGTTAACCCGGTTGAGGTATGCTTGGTAGTCATGCGACTAAATTACGATAGACGGCAGGAACTAACCAATAACCGGCGCATTGAAAGAAGACCTTCCCACAGTTCGAAATCACAAAAAAATTCGAACATCACGATTGTGTTGCGATGAGGTACAAATGAAATATTTCAGCAGCACCAATTTTTTTCCCGTTTCAAAAAGTTTGGCACGTTTATGGTTTTACAGTCCTTGAAAATCAAAGCAGGAGCAGTATCGCTGCTGATATTGTAAATAACTTAAAACTTAGTGAACATGAAAAAGATGATGTTTGCACTAGGACTGGTTTCACTTTTAACACTCGGAGTAACGAACGACGCATCAGCGCAATTCGGAGGATATGGTGGTGGCTATCCAGGCCAGACAAGTGCAAGAGCAAAGGGTGCTATTATTGGCGGTGGACTGGGCGCTGCTGCAGGGGCTATTATTAGCCGTCGCGATCCCGTGGCTGGTGGCATTGTAGGCGCTGTATTAGGTGCCGGTGCGGGTTATGTAATTGGCAACAACGAAGACAGGGTGAAAGCACAGCGTCGTTATGGCTATTCTAACTACAACCAGCGGAATTATAACCAGCGATATTATAACCAGCGAAATTCTCGCTACAACCGCGAAAATTATCACAGAAATAAAGGCTATAGGAACAGGGCTTATAACTACAACAATGGTTACTCCCGTTACTAAACCGATTATTAAAAATTAAGAGAGGCTGCTATAGCCTCTCTTTTTTATTTGCTCCTTCCTTTAAAAGACCCGGATAAACGACCTTCCGCCTGAGTTCCGTCAACTTCAGCGCCGAATCGCCTGGTAAAACAGCACTTTACTTACCATTTGTGCTAATCATTTCAATTTTTGGAACCTTCTCGCCTGATGCTTCAATTAGTTGGCAATGCAATATCATAAGAACGACCAGACCTAACGGTTAGCCTTCTGTCACGCAACCATGGATTCAGTTGCTTTAATGTACGATAAGTGGTACCATGATCAAGTGCATACTGGGCAAGGTTGGGGATTGATTCTGTAACAGTTAGGGTTTTGGTCTTGTACGGTTGGTAAGCATCGTGGTTGTTTACCATGTAGCCAAAATTTTGAGCCTGGCCCACCAGCAGCTTAAATGCAAGGATTCTAAACACATAGCGCATGGTCTCTTCAGGCAGCAAGAGGCTGTAATAATCGCCTGTCTGCTGAAATACGGATTGGCTATTGTACCCCCCTTGACCCATATTGTAAGAAGCCGCCGCAGCGGTCCATGATCCAAATCGGTTGTAAGCCTGACGAAAATATTTGCACGCTGCTTCTGTGGCCTTAGTCACGTCATAGCGCTCATCCACTTCATCATTTACTTCCAACCCAAATTCAGGGGCAGTAGAGGGCATAAATTGCCAGAAGCCAACGGCCCCTACTCTTGAAGTCTGATTTTGCAATGCGCTCTCCGCAATACACAGGTATTTAAAGTCGTCCGGTATTCCGTTTTTCTTCAATATAGGCTCGATAACAGGTAAATACCGCTCGGCAAGCTTGAGAATATAAATCGTACTGTATTGGTTGTAGTAGTTATAAAGCAACTCTCTGTCAAGTTGCTCGCGAATCTCCGGGCGGTCGAGCGGCACCTTTTCACCACCGAACGCCAGCGACTTCGGTAACTCCGGCGCAAACCATTTATATTGAAGCCTTCCGTCCGGCTTTACTTCTACTGTTTCTTCTGCATCGTTGATATCACGGAAAGAAAACACGGTGATCGAAGCTACACCAAGTACTAGTCCGGTAAAAAATAAGATAACTGCTCTAAGATTCATCCTCTGCATACGCCCAAATTGTGATTCTTATAAATTTAAGAAAATTGTCAGGAAGAAAATGTTATTGGAATTGAAATAATAAAGGCAATTTATCCACACTTATACCACAGCAGGCCAAAGGGAAAAGCTCATAGAGCGTCAATCATCCATACATGATTGTTATCATCAAATGATCCCTAAACCGTTACTTATCCGTAACTATGCACAATTTTTTGATTGTTTACATGGTTATTATAGTTGTTTTTATTGCTCAGTGGTATCTGTCATTATTTTGCCAAACGTTTTTTCAGCATCGTTATGCAGCGCATGGTGCTTTTACGATGAGTAAAGGCTGGGAACGTTTCTTTTTTATTCTGACTTTCCTATTCCAAGGCTCCTCTTATCTTTCAACAAGGGCTTATGCTGTTATGCACAGAATGCATCACGCTTTTGCAGATACGGAGCATGACCCCCACTCTCCCAGCTATTCTAAAAACATTTTCGATATGATGTGGCAGACGTATAAAGTATACGCCGGCATTTATAGTGAAGAAACGAAAGTAGATCCGAAGTTCACGAAGAATGTTCCTGACTGGCGCCCTTTTGATCGCTTTGCAGGAAGCAATGGTGTTCGCCTGCTATGGGTAGCTGCCTACATTTGGTTTTACTGATGATCGTCGGTCTCCTCTGGATCGTGGTGACGTACCTGACCAAGTTCCAGTACCCACTGCCCTTGCTTGCGCCGCTGGCCGCAGGGAACGGGAACCTGATCTTTGGGTTCGTGGTCCTGCTCGCCGGATTCCTGATGACGCTGCGCTGGAGGTAGTGCTCGGCACGGCGGTTTCGGCGCGGCGGTTTCGGCGCGGCGGGCTCGTCCCGGTCCCAGATCGGACAGCCCGGAGCTCGGCGCGGCGGGCTCGGCGCAGCGGCTCATGCGATTCGGCTAACACCGGGGTTCGGCGTCCCGCGCAACTGTCCGCGCATTGGACTCGCCGGCTCACACCCGTGAACAACTCGGTGGAGAATTCCATCGGTGTAATTAACAACTGTGGGCAAGTTTGTGAATAATTACATCGATGTAATTCACGCAATTCACACACCGCTGTGGATAAGTTCGTGAAACTGTGGAATTCGCTCGCTTTCGACGCGCTCCGGGCCGATCACCGAGCGCTCCCCGCAACGGACGGACGTCCAACACATCGGGTGGCCGCACGATCGTCACACCCCTCCCAAACCCGCACCGCCGTGGCGCACGAACGTCACAAGATGGCGCACGTCCGTCACACCCCTCCCAAACCC
>DATJDP010000134.1:0-8771 GCA_035497355.1 Flavipsychrobacter sp. | reverse complement strand
AACGAAACCTGAGTTCGCTGTGCTTAAGCGCCTTCTGCGCTTCTACTTTCTTTGTGATGTCAGAGGTGATACCATCCAACCTTATCAGTTTCCCTTCTTCATTCAAGGTTGGTTCCAGTTTGGACTGGAGCCATCTGATCGTACCATTTTTATGGTGAATGCGATATATCTGTATGATACTTTTTCCCTGGGCCAGAGGTTCATTATTGGCAATAATAATAGGACGGTCCTCCTCCAGTATAACATCGAACCAAAGATTTGGATTTTCATTGAATTCCGCAACACTATAACCATATACCTTTTCGCAGGCAGCAGATATCTGCAGTAAGATATAATGCTCCATATCTACAGAATACAGAACCTCATTAATTCGTTCGAATAATGTCTTTAACTCATGGTGAGCCTGTTGTAATTGCCTGTTGGAAGATACTTTGTCAGTGATATCCTGAGTAACGCCAATCACTTTCACCGACTGTTCTGCTGATGGATCAATCACTATTTCAGAAATACTTCGTACAACCTTCTCTATCCCGTTTGCTAATACCACACGGTACTCAATGTCGGTTTGTCGTCCTTCTTTTAGAGCAATCTCTGTAGCATTCAACACATTGATCCTGTCGTCAGGATGGGTGGTATGTACAAAGCAATCCCGTGTAGGCTTATGAGTAGCCGGATCAAGTCCGAGAATGTTAAACGTTTCCGGGGACCAAAATACCGATTCCGACGAAAGATCAGGTCCGTCAAAGTTTAGTTCCCAACTACCGACATGAGCAATGCGCTGGCAATTGTTTAAATGGGTTGTTAGCTGTTGTAGCTGCGTCTCAAGCAACTGCCGTTTGGCCGTCTCATCCTGAAGCAATTCGATGAGTTGCGACTTGTCTAATGAGTAGAAGTCAGGAGTGATAAAGTCCTGAGATAGTTTATTATTCTGCATTAAAATAAATTACGCCTTATTACAAAACGTACATAGCACAACGGGGGCCACAGGGTTAAGCCTTTACAGCAAACACTTGGAACTAAACAAAGCTACCGAAAAAAAAACATAATTCTAAAATGGCAAGTAAAAAGTACCAAGTATCAAGAAAGTAGGAAGTGGCACTGGCGGAGCAATGAGCAATTATTAAACATCAAATTACCAAATTACCAAATCTCAAATCCGACAGCTAATAGGGGCCTGGGATGCACTAACGTTCACTACCTATATGCAAATCTCCTTATTTATAGAATCTTTATACTGTAGGTCACAATTTTATATAGTTCTTATATAGTCAAGGTAATTTTGCCCCGATCTCCTTTATGGCTGACTTCTTATTTTCCAGGGTAAGCGCTTCCAGACAATACGTTTATAGCTTGTCTTCGGTTCTTGTGGTTTCCATTATCTGCTATTGGCTGTCCGCTTATATCGGGTACAAGGTTGTTGCCTTTGTGTTACTACTTACGGTATCCCTTATTGCCGGCTTGTTTGACATTCTCCAGGTATTAATGTCAGCTCTGTTAAGCGCCCTGATATGGGACTTCTTCTTTATTCCACCTAAATTTAACATACATGTTGATTCTGCCGGCGACGCTATATTGCTGCTCATGTATTTCCTGATCGTGATGATCAATGCAGTACTGACGTACAAGATCAAAACAATACAAAAAGAGGCCAGGAAAAAAATAGAGCGCGAGAATATTGTCAAACTGTACAACACCTTTCTCAACTCACTGTCGCATGAGTTAAGAACTCCCATAGCAACCATCATCGCCGCCACAGACAACCTCCTCACCTGTAATTCAAATCTCACTTCATTAAACCGCCACGAGTTGCTTGTCGAAATATCAAAGGCGTCTTTTCGGCTCAATCAGCAAGTGGAAAACTTGCTGAACATATCGCGGCTTGAGGCCGGTTTCATTCAGCCAAAGAACGATTGGGTGGATATTAATGAATTAGTATATGACGTCGTCAAGCGGCTGGAAGAGAATAAAGCTTCTCAGGAAGTATCCATAAATATCAACCCTAACTTTCCACTGTTCAAAGTCGATAAGGGAATGCTTCAACAGGTACTTTATAATCTACTGAATAATGCAACACAGTACACACCTTCTGAAACTAAGATCAGTATAATAGCTGCGAATTATGCAGATATACTTGAAATAACAATCGAGGACAACGGGAAAGGCTTTCCTGAAGAAGAGCGTGCGAAAGTGTTTGACAAATTTTATCGTTTAAAAAAATCTAAGTCCGGGGGTACCGGGCTGGGATTGTCTATTGTTAAAGGCTTTGTTGAAGCGATGAAAGGCACCATCACACTTGAAAATATTTCAACCGGAGGTGCACGGTTTATCATCAGGATCTTTGCAGAAGTATCTCACCTAAAAACGGCAAAACATGAATAAGGCAGAGATACTTGTTATTGATGACGAAACTCCGATACAGAAGCTGCTGGACATCACGCTACAAACGAATGGATATGCTGTGCGGCTCGCAGGTAATGCTAATGAGGGCCTCGCCATGGCCGCAAGCCATCCCCCGGAGTTGATTTTACTTGATCTGGGATTGCCGGATGAGGATGGGCACGTTGTATTGCAAAAACTACGTGAATGGTATACAGAACCGGTTATCATTCTGTCTGTGCAAAGTAGCGAAACAGATATTATTAAAGCCCTTGATAACGGTGCTAACGACTACCTGACCAAACCTTTCCGAACAGGTGAACTGCTGGCCAGGATGCGCTCGGCTTTACGGAGTGCATGGCCTAATGAAAGCGAACCGATAGCTGTTTTTGGGGATGTTGAGATGGATTTTGCAGCAAGAACTGTCCGAAAAAGCGGTGAAACGATTAAACTTACCTCAACAGAATATTCACTTTTTTCACTTTTTGCAAAGCATGAAGGGAAAGTTTTGACACACCAATATCTTTTACGGGAGGTATGGGGAGCAGGATACATTAACCAGTCGCAATACCTGCGTGTGTTCATAGCACAATTACGAAAAAAAATAGAAGACGATCCAAACCGTCCGGCCATGATTGTAACGGAATCAGGTGTAGGTTATCGCTTCATTGGGAAGGATTAAATATGTCTACGAAAGCAGAAAGAGCATCGATCGCAGGTTTATTAATTGCTTTAGGAATTATTTATGGAGATATTGGCACATCGCCTTTGTACGTGTTTAATGCCATTACAAAAGAAAAGATAATCTCAGAAAATCTTATTATAGGGATGCTTTCCCTTATCATCTGGACCCTTACCCTACAAACCACTATCAAATATGTACTGCTTACATTGCAGGCAGATAACAAGGGAGAAGGCGGTATATTTTCATTATTTGCACTGGTAAGGAGAAGGAGAAAGTGGCTGGTTATTCCGGCGATGATAGGTGGCGCTGCACTGCTTGCCGATGGTATGATAACTCCTGCTATCTCGGTTACATCTGCGATTGAGGGATTGAAACAGGTTCCGGCACTCTCAGATATAAGTCAAACATCGATCATTTACATCGTAATCGGAATACTGTCTGCCTTATTCTTTTTTCAGCAATTCGGAACAGCTTTAATCGGCAAGTTTTTTGGCCCAGCAATGTTTTTGTGGTTTGCCATGCTCGCGGCTTTAGGCATTATTCACCTGTCCGATAATCTTTCGGTGTTTAAGGCATTTAACCCGTACTATGGCATCAAACTGCTGGCAACCTATCCAGAAGGGTTCTTTATCCTTGGAGGTGTTTTCCTGTGTACTACAGGGGCCGAAGCCTTATACTCAGATCTTGGGCATTGCGGCAAGTGGAATATCCGGTATTCATGGATCTTTGTAAAGAGTTGCCTGATTCTCAACTATCTCGGCCAGGGCGCCTGGGTGCTGCATTCATATAGCGGTAAGATCATCACAACTCAAATGGTTGAACAAGGGTTTAATCCGTTTTACGGGATGATGCCGGAGTGGTTTCTCTATATCGGCATTATTATTGCCACTTCCGCAGCAATTATAGCCAGCCAGGCACTTATTTCAGGGTCATTTACGCTTATCGGCGAAGCAATGCGGCTGAACCTGTGGCCGAAGTTCAAAATAAAATATCCTACAGAGGCACGTGGACAGCTTTATATACCGACAATCAACCTGCTGCTTTTTATCGGTTGTATTGGTGTAGTGCTACACTTTGAAAAAGCGGCTAACATGGAAGCAGCTTATGGCCTTGCAATCACGATGTGTATGATTGCCACTTCATTATTGTTTGCCAACTTTCTTGTTTTAAGAAGGACGATGCCTTTACTCATTTACCTGTACCTGACCGTCTATCTGACTATTGAAACAAGTTTTCTTATTGCGAATATTGACAAGTTTCCCCACGGCGGCTACGTGACAGTAGCAATAGGCGGCGGTTTATTTTTCATTATGTATAACTGGTTTAAAGCGCGAAAGATCAAGAACCGTTATGTAGAGTTTGTCCGACTGGAGCATTATAACGCTAAGCTAAAAGAGCTAAGCAATGATACTTCAATTTCGAAATATGCCACTCACCTGGTATATCTGACAAGCGCTGACAATCCTAAAGAAATTGAACACAAGATCATTTATTCCATTTTGTATAACAAGCCGAAACGCGCCGATATTTATTGGTTCATCCACGTAGACACCGTGGACGATCCTTATACCTGTGAATATTTTGTAGAGCATATCGTCGTAAATGATATTATCAGGGTCGAGTTCCGCCTTGGATTTCGGGTGCAACCGCGTATTAACCTGCTGTTCCGAAAGGTGGTGGAAGATATGGTCAATAACAGAGAGGTCGATCTGACAAGCCGTTATCACAGTCTGGAAAGAACTAATACTATCGGCGATTTTTCCTTCATTGTTATGGAAAAATTTTTAAGCAATGATAATGAGCTTCCCGTGTGGGAACAGCTAATAATGAAAGTGCACTTTTTTATTAAACATCACAGCTTATCGGAAGAAAAGGCCTTTGGCCTTGATACCAGCAATGTGGTAGTAGAAAAGTTTCCGTTAATTGTAGCTCCGGTTGCCAGTGTCAACTTAAAAAGGGCCTGGTCGCACGGTAATACTTGACTTCTTTACTATTTTTCGGGTCACTTTAAGAACTGAAGACTTTCGAGAAATCATCTGATTGGTCAGTGAGATATTCTACGATTAGCATTGCGTTACGCAAAAGGACCGCTTTTAACATCTGTCGTTTCCTTTTTCAATCAAGGCTGCGCTGAAATACCAGTACCTGGTTGCCATTTAAGGGCTTCGGAACTTCATTTGAATCATGACCGACAAAAATATCTACCTCAGCATTGGTCCAGTCGCTGCTGCGGTCGTCATATACCTCAAAATCGTAGGCGTAACTCCGCTTCATATCTGAGGCCCAAATCTTTTTCCACGTGTCAGAAACGCAGGCAGGCATTATTCCTTTTGCTAATAGCTTTACGTAATGTCCCTCGGGTATTATCAGGCCGCTTAGTCCCCCGGGCGCTTCTGTACCGTCTTCAACCCTGCACCCGATAAAATAAGAAAAAGAGCCGTTATGGTCGCTTTCATAATTGTAATAAACAGCATAAATAGCACTGCTGATCTTGTTTGGAATGCTGTCTGAAATATGTTGCTGCTCAAACTCTTGCCATAAGTTTCCACAGTCGATCCCTGACTGGCCTTGTTCATTAGTCGTCTTGTTCCTCAGTTTAATTCCGATCAAATAAATCATCCGTGTTTTTATCTGTTCCATGGGTGCGTTTGAAAGGCAATTTCATGAAAATATTTTGCATTTATGACTGGTTAACCGTACAATGATTCTGCGCGACTAAAAAAAGCTGTTGAGCGCATGCTATAACGCAAATCCTGAGACTTATCTTTACAAGGCAATTCAATGTACTTTCATTTTCTATCTCGCAAGTGTATTCCTCTTACCCTCCCAAATCTTGTTGATTCGTTAATGCCAGATTTTTATGTGGTTTGCCTGTTGAAAAACAATATTTTGGCCCATTTATTGAATCTATGCTATCAGTAGCCATCAAGATGAATTAAATAAGCCGGACACTACAATGAAACCGATCATTATTATTGAGGACGACCAGGTCACCTGGTTTTTGCTACGGGATATGCTTGTCGAGCTTGGGTTTAAGTCAGGGCGTCTGGTACATTGCAGTACTATTTCAGAGGTGACAAATCTGGCAGGAACCGATGTAACACTGGTACTCACCGATCTCTCACTTCCTGATTCATCTGCGGACATCACTTTTGAGATCGTCTGCCATAGCTTTCCGAATGCTCCGATTATTGTTGTTACAGGATCAGACGAAATGGAGCTGGCCATTAAGACGATTAAACAGGGGGCGCAGGATTATCTTGTAAAGGGAGAGATTGACAAACGGCTTTTGTCTAAAGCAATACACTATGCCATTGAGCGCAAGCGCTCCGACAATAGTTACAGACAACTGTTTCTTCAAAATCCCGCCCCAATGTACATCTACGATCGCGAGACCTTACAGTTCCTTGCTGTCAATGAGGCTGCAAGGGAATTATATGGATATACCGAAAACGAGTTCCTGCAGCTGACGATGATGGACATCAGAACGAAGGATACCGTCGACAGATTGCTTAAACATCTCGAAAAAGACCAGTCCGCCTATTACAATGCGGGCATCTGGCAGCATCTTAAAAAAGACGGTACACTGTTTTACGTACAAATCCATGCACATACATTAGACTTCGACGGCAAACCCGCCCGCATGGTGGTAGCCATAGATGTGGACACCACGGTTCGCACCGAGCAGGCGCTTCATAAGAAGATAAAGAAAGTGGATCGTATCCTCGAAAGCATGAACGACGCTTTCTTTACCGTCAATATAAACCATGAATTCACTTACATAAACGGCGCGTTTGAAAAAGTACTCTCCCGTCGCCGTGAAGAACTTTTAGGCCGGAAGGTATGGGAAACGTTCCCGGAGGCAGTAGATCTACAATTTTACACTGCCTATTACCGCGCAATCAATGAACGGGTGAGCGTCTTTTTTGAAGATTACCTTCCTACCGTTCAAAAATGGCTTTCAGTTAAAGTTTATCCGTTGAGCGATGGATTGGCTGTTTACTTTGTCGATATTACGGAACAGAAAGAAGCAGCCGAGAAAGTATTGAAAGAGCGTCAAAACCTTAGCGCTATCATCAATAATACGGAAGATATCATTTGGTCTATAGACAAGGACAACAACATAATATCGGCAAATGATGCATTCTGGGACAAACTTCGTCAGATGACTGGCAAGGCGCCGGAAGAGATCACTCCCGCCGATTTTTTCAAGGAGACTTTCGACCAGTGGATAGAATATTTTAGCCGCGCCTTCAACGGAGAAAACTATAAGACAGTCGTAAAGGATATCCGGGGAGGAGAAACGTTCTTTTCTGAGATCAGCTTTAATCCTATTTGGAATGAAGATGGTGAGGTTACCGGAGTTAGTTGCTTCTCCCGGGATATCACTGCGGAAAAACGAATGCAGGAAAAGATCATTGCAGATGACCGCAATCTGAAAAGCCTGATTGATAATACGGATGCACTAATCTGGTCTGTCAACCAAAATCTTGAACTGATCACAGCGAACCAGGCCTACAGGAATACAGTGGCCGCACTTTGGGGCAAACCGCCGTTGCCGGGGGAACCCGTGCTAATGAAAGAAGTAGAGCCGGAGTACTACAAACAATGGGCAACAAATTATAAACGTGCCCTATCGGGGGAAAGGTTTATGATCGAACAGGAACTGAATATTGGCGACCAGACAACTTATGCAGAAACACGCTTCAATCCTATCTATGATGATGATGCCGGCAACATTATAGGTGTCAGTTGTTTTACAAGAGATATTACGGAACTGAAAGAATACGCTCAGAGACTAAAGCAACAGAATAATGAACTCCTTGAAATAGCCTGGTTGCAGTCTCACAAAGTAAGAAGTCATGTAGCTACCATTCTTGGGCTCACACAACTGATTAATTACAATAATCCTTTAGACGAAGGAAACCTTGTGATTCTGGATGGTGTGCGGCAATCTTCAGAGGCGCTTGACCATGTGATCAGAGAGATTAATGACAAGACCAGGATGATAGATAAATAGCGATTGGGCTAATTTGATAATTTGCAATTTGATAATTTCAAGTGGTGGGGGTTATCCCTTTGGGAGAGCCGTCCTGAACCACAGGCCTAAGCTCACCCTCCAGGGAGACAGGTGCCGCTGCAGCGAAAAAAAAGTCGTTCTTATTAAAAATATCTTCAATAATGACACTTATGTGATAAAATAAACCTCCCCCGCTCACGCACGAAGCCAATGCTCGCCCCCTCTAAAGGGGGGATAGGTTTCACCGTAGCGAAAAAGGTTGAACATGCTCTTCCAGAAAGCTTCGGGGAGGGACGAACCCTCTCCCAGGCTGATGTTGCCAACTGAAACCGGCTCTGGCTTACCCTCCAAAAAGCAAACGAGTTATCGTTCATGACAAACGAGTTATCGTTCGTAACACACGAGTTATCGTTCGTAACACACGAGTTATCGTTCGTAACACACGAGTTATCGTTCATGACACACGAGTTATCGTTCGTAACAGACGAGTTATCGTTCTTGACACACGAGTTATCGTTCATGACACACGAGTTATTGTTCGTAACACACGAGTTATCGTTCGTGACAGACGAGTTATCGTTCGTGACACACGAGTTATCGTTCATGACACACGAGTTATCGTTCATGACACACGAGTTATCGTTCGTAACACACGAGTTATCGTTCGTGACAGACGAGTTATCGTTCGTG
>DATJDP010000133.1:0-8503 GCA_035497355.1 Flavipsychrobacter sp. | reverse complement strand
CCTTCATTGGAGCCAGACCGATAATACGAACTACCATTCTTCCAAGATTGCGATCAAAAATCCAATCCTCCTTTAAACGGATTTTGGTAACCATATCAGGATTGAAATCGCTCTGAACTATCTTGTAAGTTGTCTCGCCTGTAATTGGATCAACTACAGGAATAGTATCAGGCTTGCCAGTAAGCATTTCAATAATTTGATTCTTATTTAATGCCGACGTGAAGCGGTCGTCAACTGTAGAATATGCCTTTACCTTTCCTTTCTTCACCGCATCAATCAGGATTTCGATAAACATACCACCACCGGTATTGTCATCTCCAGGGTAACGAAAAGCCATATTCTGCTTCTGACGTATATCTATCTCACGCCAGATTCTCTTTTTCCACAAAACATCAGCTTCGCGAACTGGCTGCCAGGGAAGGATACGGTTAACATGTGCAACCTGATCATAAGCTCCATCCGTTACAAGGGAGCTTTTCCAGCCAGTGGTAACTGCCGCGGGAGCAGAAGGCTGAGTTGTCGGTTGATCTGTCATGTTGGTATTGCCCTGAGCGAAGGCCACTCCACTAACAAGTAATAGTGAGGCTGACGCTAACAATCTGTATGATTTGAGGATATTCATGATCCTAAACTAATTTGCGGTGTTAATTAATTAAGAGTTAGTACTATGTTGTTCAACGTTCTGGTTCTGTTATCCGGTCCACGGGCTTTAATATTTTCAATGAAAATTTTATCACCCGGCTTAGCTTGTGAAGTTTGATAAGTAGCTACGCGTTGATCTGCTGAGAACAAGGCGCTATTTACTGTAAACGGACCTTGGTACTCACCGCGCTTAGGCAGCCAGCTAAAATCGAAGCTTGTTACTACAAACCTTGCTTCAAAATCAAAGGCTTCAAGAATTGCAGGAATACCGGCCTGAGCCCTGAAAATTGCAGAACCAAGAACACCACCGGTCTTCCCAGCCACCTTTGCCACAGGATCAGGAATCGTTTTTACACGAACTTCCAAACCACCAACAGGCTTCATACCTGCCGGAGTTTTAGCCAAAATTGATGCTTGTACTTTACCTGGCTTCGTAACAGTAACATCATACGTGCCTTTACCTGTAGCCTTGATCTGAGCATCAGGAATACTCACAGAGATATCTTCTACAGAGTATCCCGCAGCAGATACTGTAATCGGGTTAGGTACACCTATGTAAAACACATTCATCTTATCCAACTGAATAGAAGCTCCTGTAGATCCTACCATGTATTTAAACTCCCAGGGTTCAGATTTCACCTCGTTACCCATGTTAATCGATACGGTTCCACGTACAGTTTGCTCACCTACTCCAGCCGCTGTTGTTTCCCAATAAGCAACACCATTTTCCACTTTGGTAACGTGTCCGGTATTGGTAGAAACAGTTGGATTGATCTTCTTGTTGTATGCAGCGAGCATGATCTGAGCTTCAATCTTCTGTCCAACTAAAGCATAGCTATTAGTAGGTACGGCAATCGCGGCCATCGCATCAAATTTCAACTGTTCGCTTCCGGCTTCTGTAAAAAGCTCATTAACAACCATTGCCTCACTGTTTCTAATGTCATTTTGAAATTTAGAAATCAGCGTAATAACAGCCATCGTTGGCATATTGTAGAAGTAGCCGGTAGCCCAATCGCCTTGAGGATTATTGTCGGTCTTCTCAGGTGTTTCAGTCTTTATAGGCAGATCTTTAGCCAATTGCGGACGAACATCCTGCCTTACACGGTCAAGCATGTACTGCTTCAACCCTATAAGTTTACTTCTTATTGAATCACCGCCTTTTTTCTCAACCAACAATAAAGTACTCGCGTCAATATTATCTTCTCTCTTGATGCTACTATCAACTTCGCGACCTCCTGATTCCGAAATAACACGTTCCTTCCAATTCTCCAGGTAGTTAATCATATCCTGAGCAGCCGATTTCACTTCTTTCGCGCGGTCATTATATGGCTTAACACGAGCTTCCTGGCCAACCTGATGTTCGTTCGACTCAAAGTCCGCATACATCTTATTATTCTTCTCAACAATTGAAGTGTTGGAAGAAGTAATGCTCTGATTAATAGTCTTGAAAGCGTGTAATATTTCGGATGAAACATTTAGGGCAAGCATAGCTGTCAACACCAGATACATCAGGTTGATCATTAGCTGCCGCGGCTCTTTAGGTAGAGACATCCTCTGTTTTGTTTACTTTGTTATAACTAATTTTTCTTTCTACTGTTTCTATCTTAACACTGAATTACCGGCCCTGCATTGCAGAAAGCATGTTACCATAGACCTGATTCAAAGTTGTCAGATTCTTAGACAACAAAGCAATTTGTTCTTTTGCTGCTTGTGCATCTGTTGCGCTGGAAGCCATTGCATCAGAAGCGCCAACCAGATTGCTATAGAACTTATTCATTGCCTTCAGGTGGTTATTGGCATCCTGAAGTTCAACTTCATAGATCTGATTTAATGATCCGAGATTTCTTGAAAGTACCTGAACCTGTTGGTGGAACTTCGTAGTATCCTCCGCTGCATTATTAAAGGAGCTCATCGTTTGTGCCGCTCCCTGAAAAGTCGTTCTCATTTCGCCAAGTGCATTTGCAGCTTCACGAGCACTTTGAGAATACGCATTGGTTGCAGTAGTCACTTCGCTAATATCCTTCACTTGCTCTACAACATTTCCAAACCGTTGGAAGTTCTCGTTCAGCTTTTTAAGATTAGCGGGTGTAATATTTGCTTCTTCAAGCATTTGATCCAAAGAACGGGAAGAAGAAGTTTTGAGTGTATGGTCGGGCTTACCGCCTTTACGATATGCCTCAACATGTGGATTTTCGTCCAGATTAGGATAATAACGCTCCCAATAGTAATCCTTGTGGGGAGGTAAAATACCCAACAACGCAAAGATGAAAGCTTCTGTACACATACCCACAGTCAGCATAATACTTGCACCTGGCCAGTGTTGGATTTTAAATAATGCGCCTAACAATACTACAGAAGCACCCAGACCGATAATAAGGTTTTTTACGTATTTACCTTGTTTAGTCTCGAAAAACAGCCCTATTGAGTTCATATTATTATGTGATTTTTCTTTTTTGATTATTGATAATGAGCAATCGTTATGATTCTATCTTTTAACAGGTGCGTTTGTCAGCGCAGGTGCTATTTCCTGGTAGATACAACGGAAACCGATGTAAGCCTTAGCAGTATCTGCATATTCCCAGTCACGAGCTCCAACCTGCAGGAAGTAAGCAACATCTCTCCAGCTACCACCGCGAACAACTTTACGACGCATCCACTGAGGGTCATTCTCCTGAAGCGTATAACCTACTTCCGGATTTACATCAGCAACTGCAGAATAAGCAGAACCGAAATAAGAAGAAGAAGTCCACTCACTCACGTTACCTGACATGTTATACAAACCATAGTCATTAGGCCAGTAACGATCTACCGGAACGGTATACAAACCGCCATCTGCCGCATAATTGCCACGCTGAGGTTTGAAGTTAGCTAAATAACAGCCTTTTTTGTTGAGTAAGTAAGGCCCGCCCCAAGGATAAGGAGATTCTTGTTTTCCGCCGCGTGCCGCCCATTCCCACTGCATCTCATTAGGCAAACGGAACTCGCCTTCAAAATATTGTCTGTTTCTTTCCCTTTCGCCGCGCCAAAGGTTTGTACGCCAATCGCAAAACGCATTAGCCTGGAGCCATGTAACTCCCACAACAGGATAGTTATTGAAGGCAGGGAACCAGTTGTACTGAGTAGCTATCGGCTCATTGTAAGAATAACTGAACTGGCGCATCCAAACTGTTGTATCAGGATAAACCGGAACATCATATTTACGAATAAAGTTTGTACGTGGCTGACCGGGATTTTTTACAGCGTCATCATAATCGAAAGTTTCGTAATGATAAACCAGCTTGCTGTTATCGAATTCTCTCTTACCCCAGCCAGACTGCTCTGCAGGAATGTAAAGATTTGTCAACTGATCCTGTACGTCCTGATCATTGTAGTTGACTCTCTTTCTGAAATCAACACGTTGTGCTCCTGTGTTAGGATCATCAATGAAGTCTCCGAGTTGCACGTGTGCAATAGAGTCACGCACCCAACCGGTGAACTGGCGATACTCCGCGTTGGAAATCTCCGTGGCATCCATGTAGAAGCCAGTCATCTGAGTTGTACGAATCAAGGCGTCATTCCTTCCACGAATATCTTCATCGCTGGCTCCCATTTTCAAAACACCAGATGGAACGTAGACCATGCCAAGCGGTACAGGAGCCTTATAAGTCATGTTAGTAGGACTTCCAACTAACTGCCCTCCAGGACCCGATTTTCCGCAGCTTGCAGCTAATACTACCAACGCTACAGCCGAGATCTTCAGGGAAAAATTTTTCATACTACTGTTGTTATTGTTTTTGCGATTAGGCAAATAAAGTAAAATTTTTCGTTCGAAGTATTCATTATCCTCCGAAACCGGCACACAATATTTAAAGTTTTTTCCAAAAATGCAAGTGTCGAAAAAAAATTTGTCCAGATGTTTCTGACATTGCTGTATGGAAAAAGTCCTTAAAGTACAATATATTCAATTGGCTGAAATTAAACGTAAACTCCCTTCTACATTGCGAACAGGCGCAAGACAAGCCTGCTGTGTGCAAACAAATATAAGCGATTCATCAGAAAAAAATTTGTCTTTCAAAATTGTCAGTTCAGATATTTCTTTTTCAAAAGCAAGTAAAAAACAATCCGGTAAAAAGTATTTCCTGAGCTCGGCCACGTTTTTTTTGGCGTCTCCACCCACTGCAATCACCGTTTTGCTTTCAAAAAGAGTGCGCTGTAATAACGTTCCCCAATAAGCAAATGAAGACGGGGAACGGGTACTTGCTTCGCATAAAGACTGTAGCATGTGGTCTGCCTGTTCCATCCAATCCGTGCGCTCCAGACACAGTCCCAGCAGCAATAGATTGTGTGCCATGACTGCATTAGCGGAAGGCATTGCACCGTCGTATATGTCAACCTTTCTAACCGGAATATCCCTTTGCATGGACGAGGTGTAATAAAAAAGCTTTCCCTCTTCATCAGCAAATTCGCCGATAACTGTCTGGCACAGCTTTTCAGCTTCAAAAAGCAACGTTTCATCGCTTGTAGCGGATGCCAATTGAAGAAGTGCCTGTATGAAATAGGTATAGTCGTCAAGGTTCGCTTCAATTCTTGCCTGTCCGCCTTTCCAGACGTGCTTTAGACCGTCTTCCTTTTTGAAAGCTTCTAGTAGAAAAATGGCGTGTTCTTTTGCTCTTTTAAGGTAGTTATTGTTCTGCAGTACAACACCTGCTTTCGTTAGTGCGAGGTTCATTAAAGCATTCCACGACAGTAAGCTTTTATCGTCGGTTAGCGGCCGTATTCTGACTGCTCTGGAGTCAAACAACCGCTCCTTTGCAACGGCTATTCTTCGGCGGGCTTCCTCAATAGAAACATCAAACCTTTCTGATAGTTCTGCGACCGTAGTAGTAACATGAAGAATATTTGTCCCTTCCCAGTTACCTTCGGCATTGACTCCAAAATAAGTAGTGACAACCTCGTCATTTACACACTCATTCCATTCGTCCCAGGTCCAGGTATAAAACTTGCCTTCAACACCTTCACTGTCCGCGTCCAGTGCACTGTAATAAATACCTGTTTCGTCCCTCAATTCGCGCTCCACAAATGCAATCGTCTCTTCAACAATTTCCCTGTAACGCTGATTTCCCGCGATCTGGTATGCATCGCAAAAGGAAAGTATGAGCAGGGCATTATCATAGAGCATTTTCTCAAAATGAGGAGCAAGCCATTTTGCATCAGTAGAATAGCGGGCAAATCCGCCGCCTAACTGGTCGTAAATACCGCCATTCATCATTCCATCCAGACTCAGCAATGCGCCTTTCAGTGCTTCCTCATTTTTGAAAAAATGGTAGTGTTCCAAAAGGAAATTAATGGACATAGAACCCGGAAATTTAGGTGCTGTTCCAAAGCCTCCATACTGTCTGTCTACCTGTTTCAGCAGATTTTCCGCCAATAATCTACACCCATCTTTACTGAAAGCACCCGAATTGGTAAGGCTTACCTGTGCTGATTGACGCAGAAAGTTCAGCATTTGCTCTGTTTGATTTTTTACTTCTTCGTGCTGTAATGTCCACACTTCGTGCATTCGTTGTAGCAATTGCATCCATGAAGGACGATTGAAGGCAGGTCTTGGCGGAAAATAAGTACCACCGTAAAAGGGCAACCGCTCAGCCGTGACGAAAACATTGAGCGGCCAGCCACCACTGCCGCTGATCGCCTGAACGGCATCCATGTATAGATGGTCCACTTCAGGATGTTCTTCCCGGTCTACTTTGATATTGATAAAGTGCTGGTTCATGAAAGCGGCAATATCATTGTCTTCAAAGCTCTCTCGCTCCATTACGTGACACCAGTGACAAGCTGAATAGCCAATACTTACGATAACCGGTTTATTTTCCTTTTGAGCCCTTTCAAACGGTTGGTCTCCCCAGGGGTACCAGTCCACAGGATTATGGGCATGTTGCAGTAAATAGGGGCTTTGTTCTTGAATTAGTCTGTTAGCCATGCTGTAAATTAGTCAATTACTCCAAGCGCACTTTGCAGCTCTGTTACAGAGTTTACTGCAATTACGATAACACATAAAAAAACTCAACTCTCAGCTGCTAAAATGACATGCATTAAGCAATTGAGAATTGAGCTATTGAGAATTAAGTATTTATTTCTTTACCTCGTGCAAATACATCTCTAAGGCAGAAACCATAGAAGGGGCATTTGGAGCGGGAGCCTTGACGTCCAGACGCAATCCCGCGTCTTCTACAGCCTTTGAAGTAGTAGGGCCAAAAGCGCCTATAACGGTTCCATTCTGTTTGAATTCAGGATTATGCTCAAATAGTGTTTGTACGCTGAAAGGGCTAAAGAAAACGATCATGTCGTATTCCGTATTCATTACAGGAGCAATATCATTGGAAACAGTCCTGAAGAAGGTGGCTTCAGCAACAGTGGCTTCATGCCTGGCGAGAAAATCGCGGATCTCGTTCTTACCACTATCAGAGGTAGGAACTATGAACTTCTCATTGTTTTTATGCTTGTTGAGCACCTCAATGAGTCCGTCTGTAGAACCGTCAGCGGAGTAAAATACTTTACGCTTCCTGTAGAGTATGAATTTTTGCAGATAGAGGGCTACGGCTTCAGTAATACAGAAATATTTCATTTCCTGCGAAACCTTCACTTTCAACTCTTCGCAGATACGAAAGAAATGGTCTACAGCGTTTCTACTGGTAAAAATAATAGCGGTAAACTCGTTGATATCTACACGCTGTTTTCGAAACTCTTTTCCACTCAACCCCTCCACCCTTATGAAGGGATGGAACTCAAGTTGGATGTCGTATTTCTTAGCCAGTTCATAATAAGGAGACTTATCGGAATCCGGACGTGGCTGAGTAATAAGAATCGAACTAACAGTGAGCACCTTTTGCTCAGTGTTTTTACTTATGGAACGAACAGCTTTAGCCATATGGGGTCGAAAACAGTTGTTTAAGGGTTAATAATGCTGTGGTCGTCTTTTGCAACTCACTGATCAATACAGCAGTCCGCGTACCAACAACTTCATCAACACTGCCAGAGGCAATAATTCTGAGGCGCAAAGGTACGTAAAAAAATGAAACTTACTGTATTGGAAGAAGGAGCCAAACACTTGCCAGGAGCGCAGATAACGATTAACAAACAAAACGAGAGTCAGGATAAACGATACAATCAGCGCTGGTTGGGCAATAACAGGCGTGGCAAATGCCAGTAATACGATAAACGGCAGAAGAATAATGGCGAGTATCTTATTGACGAGGAATACGTTGAAAAGGTAGTGCTCGGTAATACTTTCTACACGAAATGACCATCCGCTGAACTTTATCACCGCATATTTCCCCAGGTAGATCGCTACCATTCCCCCGATCAGCATTAGCAGAAGCAGCGATGGAGCAATATTTCCTGAGCGCTGTGGCATAAAGTTCCGAACCACATAATAGGCATATGCAGCAGCGGACATGGTAAAAAAAATGTTCATCAAAAGATTGGGAACGGACGCATTCTGAAGTTTTTCCCTTAGTTGCCTGCTTGAAGTCGAGGGGTTCTTAAAGGCCTGCCACAAACTCTGGAAATACTTTGGATCGGTAACGCGGATAAAGCCCAACACGACGAAAAGAAAAAGCACGAGATAAAAATCCGCCGTCTTATCCGTAAATTTTTGTTCTGTAGCCATTCCATTAATACTGTTCGTATTACTCAACTGCGGCTGCGCCTTAAGAACGCTATCGGTTGATGCGGCCGTTTTTATATCTATTATGAGATGAACACTATCAGAAAAAGCAGGTAGCCCATACCTCCCTGGCGTTACTTTAGCAACAACCGAATTGGCGAAAAGCAATAAAGTGAAAAAGACCGGAATTAACTTGCGAAAGTAAAGGCACATAGA
>DATJDP010000132.1:0-5374 GCA_035497355.1 Flavipsychrobacter sp. | reverse complement strand
CGGAATTAGAGATAAAACCCCTTCTCTGAAGGGTATTCAGAGTTCATGAGTCCGCGATTGTCTTACGCTGCCTGCATGTAACTACCTGCGATCAACACAGCTATACGGCGTCCATTAGAGGATTTAGATTTATAGAAAGCGCATTAATAACCTGCCCCTTTTGTCCTTGTGAGGGACAAAGAAGCGTAATAAAAGGGATTGGATTGTTGGAGATTATTGCGCATATTTACGGGTAAGCTGTTATTTTAATTGACGTTTCCCATGACTAACGACTATTTGACGGACAGTTTTATTTACAAGACAAATCTCAAAAAGCGCATTATTGCGACGCTGCTCGACTATGCTATTATTTTCCTGTTTACTGACATATACTTAGAGCTGTTTGGACATAACAACCCGGACGGCAGCAGGTCAGTAAACGGACTGTTGGGACTGCCTGTGTTTGCAGTTTGGTTTATCTATTTTGTTGTTATTGAAGCCTGCTACGGGGCGACACTTGCACATCAGGGACTATATTTAAAAGTATTGACCATTGACAGAAAAGAAATAGAATGGACGCAAGCTTTAAAGCGACACTTACTTGACCCAATTGACATTTTCTTTTATGGTATTCCTGCAATCATTGCCATCAGGAACTCAGACAAACATCAGCGACTCGGCGACATGTGGGCAAAAACTATTGTGGTGGACACAAAAGACGCTCAACAGTATTTCAAACAAGACACAATAAAAGCCTGACACAAAAAACAACATGCAACACAAGGCTTGCTGCCATAGATTGCGCACCAAAGTATGGACACTAAACATTTAGAAGGCAAACGAGTTTTTTGGAGTAATAAGTGGGACAAAATTTGGCTGTTAATTGTTCCCACTCTTTTGCTGATAGACATTTTCACGCCTGGTAAATATTCTAACTTTTGGTTTTGGACCATTCTAATTTGTGCGGGTGCTTTTAATATCTATGTACTGTACCACATGTTTCATCCAAAATTTGCATGGATTGACCCAACTACAACACAAGGAAAGAAAATTCAAGAAGAGGCTTTTGGGCTGCTTTATGATGACAACGGCGACTTCCAGTATTCGATAGATGGTTTTGAGGTCACCACTAATAACGAAAGGCAAACTATAAAGTGGGCAGACATTGAATCCATCTTTGCTTACAAGCGAGACCTTTATACAGTTGACGAGCTAGACCTGGATATTTTTACTAAAAATGGATTCAAGCTTCATCTGACCGAGGAATGTCCGGGATGGTATCAGTTCATTTTAAAATTAAAAGAGACTTTTCGAAATATTGACAAAGAGTTTGATGTTAAGCTGATGTTTCCACCGTTTGAGACAAACCTGACATTAGTTTACGATTCAAAAGGAAGAACTTTAGATGTAGTGAAAGGTAGTCACTATAAAGACTAACGGGAGCTTACCCCTTAGCGAAGCTTGACTTAAATCATGTAATAAGAAGCAGGTCTCCCACCGGCAGTAGAGGACAAGAGATAAATGAAATAGCTCTGGCTTTAGTATAAGCAATGAAGCAGCTTTGACGCAATATTTTCCAAGCCTGTTTCTTGAATAAGGTTTTAAGTTATATTGCGAAAAAATAATAAGATATGAAAGCCCCAAAATTATTGCTCACGATTGCGACACTGTCGCTGGCAGCCAGCGTTGCCACTGCACAGAAAATTAAGCTCAAAGATGGAAAGCTTGACGCGCTCAAAGGAACCACTGAGTTTAATGTAAAATATGATTACAGCAACATGACTGTAACCACTAAAAACAAGCCGGAAGCCGAATTTATTACCACCAAAAGAGAAGATCTAAACAAGAAAGAACCGGGAACCGGCGATAAATGGGCTGAAAGCTGGGTGGCGGACAGAGAGAAAAGATTCGCTGTTCAGTTTAAAGAGGAATTCGAAAAGCAGTCGGACATGAAGATCGGTGACAACCCTGAAGCAAAGTATACGCTGGTATTTCATACCACCCATACAGAAACAGGATATAACATAGGCATTTCAAGAAGGAATGCATATATAGATGGTGAACTGCTTGTTGTAGAGACTGCGAATCCTGATAATGTTATCGCGCGTATTTCTATTGATAATGCGCCAGGCCAGACCGTCGGTGGTTATGATTTTGATACCGGTGTGCGTCTGCAGGAGTCATATGCAAAGGCAGGAAAGGAACTGGGCAAATTCTTACGGAAAAAGCTGAAGTAACAGACAATAGCAGTTATCAAGAGGGGCTATATCATTATGGCCCCTTTTCTCTTTTCGCAAATCGGATTGATGAAGCGAATCCCTTGCCACTCTTAGTGTTGAACAATAAATTTTTGTACTACAGCTTCGCCCTTCCCCGTAAGCCGGATAAAGTAAACGCCATCGGGTAGTTTAAGGTTTATTTGTTGTTGGCTTGCCGGGTTTATCGATTGTTGGTAAACCTGCTTTCCGGTAATGTCTGTAATGCGCAGCGATTGATAGGTGTTAGACTGAAGGTCTATCGTAAAGTTGCCGGTATTGGGATTGGGATAAAGAGATATGTTTTTTGCTTTAGTACCAACGTTTATCACACCCGTAGGTAGTTGGAGCTTGCTGATAAATGCGCCTTTGCCTGATAGCCGTGCGTTTCCGAAGTTAATAGTATCCTCATGTGTGCCGCATACCAGCAAGTCTCCTGAAGACAAGCACATGCTATAACTGTAGTCATCCCCACGTCCACCCGCTTGAATGGTCCAACGCTTTGTGCCATTAACATCGAAGCTTGAAACAGGGATGTCAGACCCACCTTCACTTGTTAGGGTATCCCCATAAACAACATCATTATTTGAAAAAGAGCTTAGCAAATAAGCCCCCGACAAATCAGCTGTAATGGTGGCGAAATTCAAACTATTACCCAGATCCCTTACCCAAAGCAGTACTCCGTTAGGATCATACTTTGCCAAAAAGTTGTAATCCGCGAATGTCTGGTTTCCAAAGTTCATCTGTCCCAAAGCAGTAGCTGTTATATAGCTATTGCCGGCTATGTCTGTGCTGATGAACGGGCCAATAAATACTTCACCCGTAATAGTTTTTGCCCATAGCAAATTGCCATTAATGTCGCATTTGAGAAGATAATACCCGCTATCCGAGGCTACCTGTGCGTTTCCGAAATAAGCAGCACCTGCAAAGTCTCCGCCTAAATAGAGATTTTGAGCAGCGTCCGTATTGACCATATTTATGGTATAGCTTATTGCATCGTCTTTTGCCCCTCCAAGCGTTTTAGCCCACCTAATGTTGCCTGCGGTATCATACGACGCAATAAAGTTATCTGTACCGCCATGGCTGGTAACAGTAATTGTATCAAATTGTAGTGTTGGTGTGGCAGATGAAGGATTGTATAGTCCATAATATCCTGTTATAAAGACATTTCCGTCTCGTATGCACATTCCGTCCCAACTGATTCGGTCGGTACAAACTCCTCCAGCACTTTTTGCCCATATCACGTTCCCATTCTGATTGTACTTTACCAAAAAAATATCGAGAAGCCCCGCGCTAGCCAAGGTATCAGTGCCAAACACTACCTTATCGGAGAAGTTGCCTGCAACATAAACGTTTCCGACACCGTCAGTTTTCACACTGTAACCCTGAGATCCAAAATAAAACAGGCTGTTTGTATCGTAAAGATTGAGTGCAGTTCTTTGCCAGACAGTATCTCCATTAGCGTTGAATTTCCTTAGAATCATAGTGTCAATGGAATTATAAGATCTGAGCGATCCCGTCAGATATACATTTCCTGTTTGGTCGCTCGTGATTTGTAGGGGAGGATCGAAACTATGGTAATTGCTCACCTCTTTGGCCCATATCCACGAAGGCTGTTGTGCTTTTGTAGTCAAAAATGAAAAGCTAATGAGAAGCGTCAGAATAGAGAGATTACGAACCTGCATGTTGTTTTCTTTAAAGGTGAAGAATGGATCGTATTATAAATTTATAAAACAAAAGACAAAACTTCGTCTTTGTGATGCTGCATGACTGTGGAATGACATGGCCCTGACTTTTTGTAGCCCTCCGGACAATGTGAAGGGGACTTCTCCCCGGAAGTACCAGTTTTGGTGGAAGAAGTAATTGTTCTCAATTCTAATATGCTAGCGGAATGAGTTACAATGTCCATTGTAGTGAAACGGACATAGTATTTTCATTACTTTTGAAACCTTTACTGTATTTGTATTTAATAATGAAGGAACAGGAACAGCAACTCGACCTAAGCCTTGTGATACCCTGCTATAATGAAGCCGGCAGAATTGAATTGCTATATAAAGATCTTGCGGTTTTTATGGAGCAGTGGCATGCGTCGCTTGAAGTCATTATTATAAACGATGGCAGTAAGGACAATACATTGGTGCTATTGCAGGAGCATCCGGTTTATAAAAAATACAGCAACATTATTTCCATTTACTCTCAGGAAAATACTGGAAAGGGTGGCGCGTTGAAGAACGGTGTTCTACGGGCAAAAGGAAATTTTATTCTTACCCTTGATGCAGATATGGCAACAGCGCCGGCTGAATTGTTCCGTTGGATTGATCTGGAGAATGGACAATTGTCTGACAATACAATCTACATCGGCTCCAGAGAGCATACAGATTCTACTATTAATAATGTAGCGGGCGAAAGAAAGGCGGCAGGCAACATTTTCAATTTCATAGTTCGCATGTTGACGCCGTTAAAAGCGCATGATACACAATGCGGCTTTAAACTATATCCTGCGAGATTGGCTAAAAACCTCTTTACAGATTTAAAAACCTACGGCTGGGCACACGATGTGGAACTGTTATATCATGCGGTACTTCTAAACGCATCCATAAAAGAGATGCCTGTGTACTGGACAGCTATTGCAGACAGCAAGATCAGGGTGTTGCGAGATGGCTTCAATATGTTTCTTGAAGTCTTCCGGATTGTGATAACAACGAAGCTTCAATCTCATGACGAGAAGGCGCTGTCACAGCCGGCTCAGCACAGGCTTCAATACAAACCCAAAGAGTAGTAATAGCCATCATATCTCACTCCCAGTGTAGTGGTAAGTTTCCGACGTCAGGCAGCTATCGGCTTCAGTTGATAAACGTACAGATGTATGCCGGTGATCAATGCACGAAGACCATCTTTATAAACCACATTCAGTCCCTGCCGTTCAAACTCTTTGAGGTAATGCTGGTTGGAGCGGAAGTTGAGTGGAATGGGTACACCTTCTTTTAAGATATTAAGTATCCAGTCGTGAGAAAAGATAACCAACTTATCTAACTGATTGTGATACATCTCTTCAATTAAGATGATGCTTCCTGTTGGCTTTGTCACTCTCTTTAACTCAGACAGATAATATTCTGGATTATCAGTATGGTGCATTACTG
>DATJDP010000131.1:0-17967 GCA_035497355.1 Flavipsychrobacter sp. | reverse complement strand
CGAAGATCTTGTGATACCCGACAAGCGGCTGAGCGTTTATGAAGGAGCTGTTGCCTGTTGGAAGGGCGAAAAAATGAGTGAATGGCAGCGCGCTTTCATCCGTAATGCCGCGAAGTTTGACTTCCCTATTCATAAACCAATTGCTGCACTCTCGCAAACCGAATACGATTTGCTTTGGAATGGCAACAGCAAAGTGGAAGGGATCAATGATTTCTTCACTATGGTGGGCCAAAACCTGTATAAAGTGCAATACCGCATTATGCAGGCACGCTACAGGGGCAAAACAGTCTGTCCAACGTGCAAAGGCAGCCGGCTGCGACCTGAGGCGCTCTATGTGAAGGTTAGTAATGCTACCATCGCCAACCTGCTCTCCATGCCGTCGGGCGATTTGTCGGAGTGGCTGCAACACATAGAACTGAACGACCATGAGCGGCAGGTGGCCAGGCGCATTTTGATTGAGATCAATCAGCGGATGAAGACCTTGCTCGATGTAGGTCTGAGCTATCTCACCCTAAACCGTCTTGCAAATACTCTATCAGGAGGAGAAAGCCAGCGTATACAGCTTACTAAATTCCTCGGTAGCAATCTTACCGATTCCTTATATATTCTTGATGAGCCGAGTATCGGCCTGCATTCACGCGACACAGAGCGATTGATAGATGTGTTGAAATCGCTGCGAGACCTTGGTAATACCGTTGTGGTAGTAGAGCATGATGAAATGATGATGAGGGAAGCCGACTACATCATTGATATGGGACCGCTTGCCAGTCACCTTGGTGGTGAAATGGTTGCTGCCGGTACCTATAGCGAGATACTGAAAGACAAGATGAGTCTTACCGGCCAGTACCTTAGCGGGGCATTGGAAATAGAAGTTCCTCCTGTCAAGCGAAAGCCGCATGGAAAGATCAGGATAGAAGGTTGCAGACAGAATAATCTAAAAGACGTTAGTGTTGACTTCCCTTTAAATGTGCTTTGTGTAGTGACTGGTGTCAGTGGCAGTGGTAAGACGACACTGGTGAAGCAAACACTTTATCCTGCTTTGCAAAAGCACTATGGTGAGGGAACTGACAGGCCCGGAATATATAAATATCTGGGTGGAGATCTTGATGCAATTGGCCAGGTAGAAATGGTGGATCAGAACCCGATTGGTAAATCTTCCCGCAGTAACCCGGTTACTTATATAAAAGCCTGGGATGAGATAAGAAAGCTATATGCCAAACAACCGCTGGCGAAGATGCGCGGCTTTGTTGAGAAGCATTTTTCTTTCAATACCGACGGCGGTCGTTGCGATACCTGTAAAGGGGAAGGTGAAGTAGTGGTAGAAATGCAGTTTCTTGCCGATGTGCATCTACTCTGCGAAAGCTGCAAAGGCAAGCGTTTTAAGGAGGAAGTACTCGAAGTGACCTACCGTGGTAAAAACGTTTATGATCTGCTGGAGATGAGCGTGGATGAGGCAATAGAGTTTTTGAAAGACGAAAAGAAGCTTGCCTATGCATTGCAACCCCTAAGCGACGTAGGGCTCGGCTATGTGAAGCTCGGACAAAGCAGCGATACCCTGAGTGGAGGAGAAGCACAGCGCGTAAAGCTTGCATCGTTTCTTGGTAAAGGAAAGGCAAAGGAAAAAGTGCTTTTCATCTTCGACGAACCGACCACGGGCCTTCACATGCATGATATAAAGAAGCTGTTAGGGTCTTTTGATGCATTAATAGAACAAGGGCACAGCATTCTGGTGATCGAACATAACGTAGACGTGATCAAAAGTGCCGACTGGGTGATTGATCTTGGCCCTGAGGGCGGCGTCAATGGCGGGCATTTACTGTATGAAGGAGAGCCGGAAGGATTAAAGAAAGTAAAAGAAAGCTATACAGGGCAGTATTTGTAATTGACCTTACTGCGGTCGCAGCTTTATATGTAGTTGTTGAGTGTCGGTTGTGCTTTTTTCTCGCGTCATGGCGGCGAAGAAGAGAGATGCCTTGGTGAAAAGAATTAGCCGCCATCCACTATTTCTTCATTGAAGAAAGCCATCCACATTGTGTGCGTTCCGGTTTGGCAGGAAAAGTGAATCCTGGCTTCCTTCGCTATTCTTAGCACCATCCGGACAATCGGCCCTGGAGCCCAAGGAGGATTCTATAATGAACCCTGAAAAAGTTGTGTGAATATTGTATAAAAGTTACAAAATTGTAACTTTGCGTCATCATCGGAGAAGAAATAATGACCGCGAAAGAAGTTATAAAATTACTGGAAAAGGACGGATGGAAAGAGATCGCTCAGGTAGGCAGCCACAAGCAATTTAAACATCCTGAAAAACAGGAAAGGTCACTGTTTCGATGCACAAAGGAGATATTCCAAAAGGCACGTTGAATTCGATCTTAAAACAGGCAGCGCTTAAATAATCCTTGCAACCTCTCAAATATTTAACAACATGGCAAAAAAGCTTCAGCTAATCATCGAAAAGGCCGAAAACAAACAAATGGGCGCTCGTATTCATTACGGTGAAGATCTGCTCACAACAACCGGTGCCTCTATAGAAGAGGTCATCAATTCTATGAAAGAGCAACTGGAAGGGTTCTACCAGCTAGATACTTCTAAAATTTCATTCGATATTGTTTATGATATCGAAGCATTCTTTGAGCAGTTTGATTGGATTAATATATCTGATCTCGCACGGCGCTGTGGCATTAACCGGGTACAGCTGCAGCAATATAAGTCCGGAGATAAAAAACCCTCTGAAAAGCAGCTACAAAAAATCGTGGATGCCCTCCATGAAATGGGAACCGAATTAATTAACGTAAAATCGGTGGCCGCCTAATGCAGAAAGAAACTAAACACGGGCGTGGACGCCCGCAGCTTGAACCGTCACAGCAGATGCAAAGGCGCAATTTACACACTATCGCACCCCGTTAAGCTCCCTCCGGTTTGGCCGAAAAAGTAGATCCCGGCTTACTTCGATTGTACTTTGTCTCTTTTTTCAAAACCGAGATGCCCTTCTCTACCTTCTACTCAATCACGATCGGTCTCACCAGCTTTTCACCGCTCACCGCATCTGTCATTTGCAGATAGTACACGCCATCTGCAAAGTTTTCGACGGGGATTTCCAGTTGTTTGCTGAAGAGTTTTAGGAAAAGTTTTTGCCCTACTACATTTGTTATCTGCACCTCGTATTTCATGTTATTGGTAGAGGTGATATGCAATGTTTTGCTTGCGGGAACAGGGAAGATATTCACGTCGTTGTGCCAGCTTATCTGTTGAATGCCTGACGTATGGGTAATGGTGAAATCAACGGGATTGATGTTAAAGAATATATTGTTTGAAGCCTTCACTTTTATTCTTGCCTGATTGGTGGTAACGAGGTTCGGTATTAGCACAGATTCAGAACCATCATTTGGTGTGTTTGATTTGAGCAGGTAAGGGTAAGTCATACCGCCGTCATCAGAAAGATAGATGTCAACTGTTGGGCAGTTAACGGGCAAGAGATCCGTACCTGCCACATCCCACGTAATCGTATTATTTGTATTTCCGCCCCAGTTTACCTGTGTTGCAGGAGCCGTTACTTCAAATCCGTTAGAGGAAGGAGGCACTACGACATCCACATGAATAAGATCTTCAGGGGAATTGAAAGTGCCTGTACCATTAAAGATGTCCCGAATGGTAAGTCTGAAATTAAGGCTTCGGGCAGTGTCCGGAAGCTTTTCTCCGGGATAATTGGTGATGCCTGCCACTAACTTAGCCATGTTAGGGAAGGTTCTTGTTCGGCCGGTATCAGGAGGGAATGAGCGGAAAATAGGTCCGTATAAGCGGATATTATTCCAGCTTGCAGCAAAGTCTCCCAGATCCCATTCTTCCCAGCAATAGGTAAGCGTATCGTGATCAATGTCCTGAGCCTGCGGCGCTGTGATCTCAAACGGTGTATTCGCGGGAATGATAAAGCTGTCATTAAATGGTGCTACTACCGGCGGTGTATTGCCGGAAGCGATTGATGTGCCGCAGGTCGCGCTTCCTGTCAGCAAAGTATTGATCCGAAGTAAGCTGATAGCATGGAAATAGTCATCGCTGTGTTGCTGGAAATCGTTCCCCCCGCCACAAATACCTGCATAGGCCATGATGGTAGTACCGCTTCCCGGCTCGTAGGCTTGTGTTGGCTCGCCATTGCCGGAACAACTTCCTGTGTTCGCATTAAAGGTATGGTCAGCACCAAACTGATGTCCCATTTCATGCGCTACATAATCTATATCAAACGGATCGCCAACCGGCATACTTTGTCCTGTTACACCCTTTGCCTTTGAGAAATTGTTGCAAACACAGCCCAGAATCGCAATCCCACCGCCTCCGGTGCTAAACACATGACCTATATCATAGTTCGCTGAGCCGATCCTGCTGTTCACTGTAGTCTGGTTCTGGCTCAGCATGCTGCCGCCATTATTATTAGCGTAAGGGTCAGTTACTCCGTCCAGAAAGATCAATGTATCTTCATTAGCGATGAGGTTCATGTGCACGCCGAGTTCGCGTTCATATACCTGGTTCACCCGGTTCATGCTGGTGACCATCTGGCTAAGTACGGCTGCTTTGGTAGGATTCGCGCCTGCCACCGCAACCGCATATTCCCCAGTACAAGCAAGCGCAAGTCTGAAAGTTCTTTTAACCGTACCATTGATGCGCAGTCTAATAGCCGGAAGTCCATTGTCGGTCAATTGCAATGCTTCCCCTATCTCTCTTATCCCGTCATCTACGCCGCATGGCATCATCAGGTTGGCAGGTTTCTTAAAATCATGTTTGTAATAGCAGGTATAAAAGCCATCATCCTCATTGCTGTACGGATCAATAAGATAAGTGGTCTTGCCATTGCTCACCATTGCGTGAAACCCGAAGACAGTATAGTCCATCTTTACGGTGGTGGTAGGGTCATCTGTGGCAACGCCTGAAAAGGTCTCTATCTGTGGGTATTTATTCGCCAGTCCCTCTTCCATTGTGGTTTCCTTCCATGCCTTAAAAGAACGAAACGTACCGTCTGGCGAAGGCAATGCTATTACCTGGCCCTCCTCAGCGTTGGACGGTAGGGAAGAAAGTTGCGATTTTAAACTGCTGCTAAGCATATAAATATCTTCCTTCTGCGGAACCACCATGGCACGAGTCCCTTTTGCGGGAACACTACCGCTCCATTTCTGCCAGGCTTGTCCCTGCCAGGCAATTTGCGCGAGCAGTTGCGTGGCACAGTAGGTAAACAGGAGCGTAAAAAAGACTTTCTTCATGGCGACATATTAACGCTGGTAACGAACTTCGGTCTTTGAAGTAGACTGGTTGGCAGTTGAAATAGTTTGCTGGGGTTGTGGGGAAACGTTATTTGCCGCTGCCGGGTCGGAGGATGGAGTACTAGTGGCTGTAGTTTGTTTTGAAGAAGAACAACTGGCTGCAAAACTGGTTACAAGGACAAAAATTAAAAGTTTTCTCATTATAAAAAAGTAGAAACCGAAGTTAAAAAAATTAATCCGAAAGGCGGTGTTTTTTATGGCGTTTCGGGGCGCTCGCCGATCTGGCTTATTTTTATATTATCTGCAACAAATACATTATCCGTTTATGCGCTGGATAGGAAGAAGGCAAAGTACGAACGTAGAAGACAGCCGTGGCACTGGCGGCGGCAAGATTTTGGGCGGCGGCATCGGGGCCGTGGTCATTGCCGTTATTGTCTACCTCCTCGGTGGCGACCCTTCGCAGATGCTCAATGAGAGTCCTACTATGCCGCAGACTGCAGAGCAGAAGGCAGCGGACGATTCCGCAGCGAACTTCGTAAAAGTTGTGTTTGCAGACACAGAGGACGTCTGGAACAAGATATTTCGCGAAAAGTATGGCAGAGACTACGAGGAGCCGACGCTTCATCTTTTCAGTGGCTCCATTGCCAGCGCCTGTGGACAGGCATCTTCCGCTACTGGTCCTTTTTATTGCCCGCTCGATGAAAAAGTATATATCGATGGCTCGTTTTACTCCGAACTCCACAACCGTTTTGGCGCTCCCGGCGACTTTGCCATGGCCTATGTGGTGGCCCACGAGGTGGGGCATCATGTACAGCATCTTCTGGGTATTTCTGATAAAGTGCATCAACTGCAGCAAAACAGTAGTGAGCAAACCGCCAATAGTTATAGCGTGCAGCTGGAGCTACAGGCCGACTTTCTGGCGGGTGTATGGGCGCATTACGAGCAGAGCATGAAGGATGTTTTAGACCCCGGCGATATAGACGAAGCGCTCGCTGCTGCAAACGCCGTAGGCGACGACCGGCTGCAGGAGCAAGCACAGGGCTATGTGGTACCCGAGTCCTTTACCCATGGCACTTCTCAGCAGCGCATGTACTGGTTCAAAAAAGGCTTTGAAACCGGAGATATAGATCAGGGCGATACTTTTGACGAAACATTGCCTTGAAATAAGGCGAAATTCGGATCACCCTGTGTTCCCATTGCCGCATACCTTATTTTTGCGCCCATAAATGGCAGCTCCTTTACTACAGTTTTCGTTTACGCTGAATACACTTCATGACAAGATCCCTGAGTTCTGGCAGGTAGCAGCACAATACCGTGTGCTGGCCTTCAGCGGGCATATGGGCGCAGGGAAGACCACCTTTATTCATGCGCTCTGCGATTACCTTGGCGTTACCGACGCAGTCTCCAGTCCTACGTTTGCGCTCATTAATGAATACCATTTCGACCAGAGCGGAAAAGACAAAGTCATCTACCACATGGACTGGTACCGTCTGCGGGATACAGAGGAGGCGATCAATGCCGGAATGGAAGATGCGCTGTTGCAGCCAGATGCCTGGTGTTTTGTAGAATGGCCGGAAAAAGCAACGGATCTGCTACCCACCAATTGCCTGTGGATCGAGATAGAAGTGCTGGATGCAGAAGAGAGGATGTTGAAGGCAGTTCTCACCACCCAGTAGTGTAGTTGGGAAGCCCGTCCGCCATTCCCAACGTCATTTTTGCACATGCAAAAACCATTTTGTCTTATGCAAAAAGCACTTTGTTTTATGCAAAAAGTACTTTGTCTTATACAAAAGCCGCTTTACCTTATGCAAAAAAGGTTTTGTCTTGTGCAAAAACTGTTTTGTCTTATGCAAAAATGACTTTGTCTTATGCAAGAACTGTTTTGTCTTATGCAAAAACCGGTTTGTCTTATGCAAAAGCCGGTTTGTTACATGCAAAACTTGTTTCTGTACATGCAGAAAGCATTTTTATACATGCAAAAGGAAGTTTGCGACATACAAAAGGAAGTTTTGTACATCAGAAAGTGAGGAGGTAAAACGAAACCCCTATTACTTGCTCAACGGAAAATTATCATTCGTTTTTGAAAAGCAACAGAAATACGATAGGCCTCTATATTATGACACCACAGTAATGAAAGAAAATAATGATACAGAGGCGTTTAGCCTGGATAAATCAGAAATAATCGAAGACAAAAGCTACTTCGAAAATGGAGTGCCAATACATCAAATTAATAATCAAGACTGTGGTTTACCATTTACGCGCGACTATTTGCTAGAAGAACAGAAAAGAATAAAAGCAGACTTCGACAAACTTATGGGACAAGTAAATTCAAAGCAGAAGCCCAACCGCTAACCCCGTTGCGCCTTTTGAAGGCGGTGCATTAGCTTAATCGAAGAAATGTTATCCCTTTATAAGAGTTGTAAAGGAGGACGGGTTAGGGGCTTGGCATTGGCCTTGCACTTCTGAAAAAAAGCAACGCCATGGCATCGTTTTTTTCTTCAACACTCAAATATTTCCACTATGAAAAAGTATTCAATAATTGCGGCCTTGCTTCTCGTATTTGGCATCTCAATGAGTTCTTGCCATGCATCGGCAAAAATAGGCACGAAAGAGCATGGGGTAAGTGCAGGTACAGAAGCACATTGATCTGTAACTTAAACAGACTTACCTAAAACATCCTATGAAATTATGAGATGATAATGATCTCATTCGCCCACGTAAGTGGGCTTTTTAGTTATGCCCCGTGTTGGTGTTATTAGGAGCGATACTTCTTTAGTTTCTAACCGGCTTACTTTCATTAACGATACTATGGCAGCTATTCTTAAGCTTAGACAAGGTTGAAGTCCGGTCTGGAGACCGGCAGTTTACAAGACACGGAACACCCTGTGGAAGTCCCGCGCCAGTGTATAAAGCTGTCAAAACGTTTGAAATCTTTCAAATTGTTTCAAATTCTTTAAAGTTTTTCAAATTCTTTCAAAGTTTTTCAAAATTTTTCAAATTGTTTCAAAGTTTTTCAAAGTTTTTCAAAGTTTTTCAAATTGTTTTAAAATTTGGCCAACCGCGCTTTGCCACCATAGTATGTTTGCATTGTCAAAAGGAAATCAGAAGCACGAAACGTTTCTTAGCCGGCAAGAAAACAACAGTCTGATACCCTGCGACAAACAAATAAATTTTATTAACCAACTACAAAGAAAATCAACAAAAATGGCAACAATCGCATTAAAACTACACAGAAGAACAGTTCCTGATTTGATCCAGTTTGCAAGCAGCATACAGACTAAGATGTTGGCAAACAACACGCTCTTCGCAACACCTCCAATAACTATGGCGGACTTTAAGTCTGCAATAGATGCGCTGGCAGAGGCACAACAGGCAACCTATGACGGCGGTAAGTCTAACACCATAGCCCGCAATGAGAAACTGCTGACCGTAAAGCAAAACCTCATATCGCTGGCTGCCTATGTGATCTCTATGAGCAATGGCGATGCAATCATTATAGATATGGCGGGTATGCCCATAAAAACGAAAGGTCCACGCCGCTACGAGACACTGGATGCGCCCGAAAACCTTCGCACCTTTATGCTGCGTGAGGGAACAATAGGACTAAAATGGAGTGGAGTGCACAACGCTAAGGCATACGCCGTAGAGTTCTGTCCCGATCCGCTGACTGGCACCGAATGGAAAAGCGGTATGTATAACAGTGGCTGCAACGGTTCGGTATCTGGCCTTACCGCAGGCAAGACCTACTGGTTCCGCGTACGAGCGCTTGGCTCTCAGGGCCTTACCAGCGACTGGACAGCACCTATGTGTCTGATGGCTGTTTAAGGGATGAAGTGGTGGAGTGATGAAGTGAAGAAGGGATATTATAACCCAATAAGCAACCGGCTGAGAGGCCGGTTGTTTTTGTTTACGCACGTTATGAGCTACTGAACGGCTGAAAGCGAACGTTGGTACATTTTGTAGCGACAGAAACATTAACAAGCGTTTGCCAAACGCAGCTACACAGAACATCAACGGATAACGCATACTTCTTGTTAATACTATCATCTTTCGTAAGGTTAAAAGATGTTTGTTGTCTAAGCCATTTCCGCTTTAGTTGTTATCTTGCCGCATGCATTGGTCAAGTGCACTGCTGGGTGGGCTGTTGCTGGGAATGTTCATGGCTATATCGGTTGGTCCCACCTTATTCGCAGTGTTAAGATACAGTCTGAATCATAGTTACAAGGCCGGTTTGGCTTTCGTTCTTGGCGTTTCCGTCAGCGATATTCTCTTTGTTACAGTTGCCAATGTTGCCACTCCGTGGCTGCAATGGCTTCATCAGTTTGCGCGTCCACTGTCTTATGGGGCGGCAGTTTTGCTAATGGCCATTGGTCTGTTTGGTATTTTTAAGAAGTTTCATCCGAAAAGACCGTCCGCAAAGCTGATCACAGTAAGTGGCTCACAATATGTAAAGATTTGGCTCAGCGGCTTTTTGATCAATACACTTAATCCGGCCCTTATATTCCAATGGATTGCCGCTGCAACGGGTTTGGCTGCAGAGGAAACGCTTTACCGTATTGTCTTTTTTGGTAGCTGCCTCGGACTGGTCTTAAGTATCGATATTCTCAAGGTTTTCCTCGCAGATAACATCAGGCGTAAGCTGACCTTACGACGGATAATGTATTTACAAAAGATTTCGGCATTTTGCCTGCTGGCATTTGGTATAGGAATCCTTATCCTGACAATTCTCAATATTGAGTTAAAAACGCCTGGCCCTCCACAATCGGCAAATAACGTTTTTCAATCTTCTCCTGCGCCAATCTTTATCAAAGCTTAGTATCTTTGCCGCCTCATGTCAGACGCTATACGCCACGAATGTGGTCTTGCATACATCCGTCTTTTAAAACCACTCGCTTACTACCACCGCAAATACGGCACTGCTTTCTACGGTCTTAACAAATTGTACCTGCTTATGGAAAAGCAGCACAATCGTGGACAGGACGGAGCTGGTATTGCTACGGTAAAGCTTGATATCGCTCCCGGACACCAGTCTTTGTACCGGCAACGGCAGAATGGAGCAGGGGCCATTGCACAGATATTCGGGAATCTGAACCAGGAACTGGGTGATCTCGAGAAAATGTATCCTGATCTGCGGAAGCACCCCGGCCTTATGAAGGGCTATATGCGCTTTATGGGTGAGGTAATGCTGGGACATCTCCGCTACGGAACACAGGGAAAGAATGATGTGGAGTTTTGCCATCCGTTTCTAAAAACGAATATCAATCCTACCCGTACACTGGCAATGGCGGGCAATTTCAATCTTGTAAATACAGATGAGCTTTTTGCAAAGCTCGATGCGCATCCGATCACTTCGATTCGCGAGAGCGATCTCGGGGCCATGATTGAAATGGTGTATTACTATCTGTGTCTGGCGGATGAAACTGATCCTGAAAATCTGAATCTTGAAGGCGTACTAAAGCAGGCTGCCAGTCAGTTTGACGGCGGTTATGTCTGTGGAGGTCTTGTAGGAAACGGGGATAGCTTTGTACTTCGCGATCCGAATGGTATTTGTCCGGCCTTCTTTTTCAAGAATGATGAAGTGGTAGTAGCGGCATCTGAAAGGCCTGCTATTATGACCGCATTTCACGTTCCTCTGGAAGAAGTGCACGAACTGAAACCGGGAAATGCAATTATTGTAAAAGCAAACGGTGCTTTTGAGCAGGTAGAGATCCTTCCACCGGCAGAATTGAAAGCATGTAGCTTCGAACGGATCTATTTCTCTCGTGGCAGTGACGCTGATATATACAGAGAGCGTATGCAGCTGGGGAGAAACCTGTCTGAAAAGGTACTGGACGCCTTAGATCATGATCTGAAACGTACCATCGTTTCCTTTATCCCCAATACTGCTGAAACAGCTTTCTACGGCCTGATCAAAGGACTTGAAGATTATCTTACTAATACGAAGATCCAGAAGATCACTACCCGCAATCTTTCTGAAGAAGAGATGAAGGACCTGCTGAACCGCAGAGTAAGAATTGAGAAGATTGCCATCAAAGACGTGAAGATGCGGACCTTCATTACAGAAGATGCTTCCCGCAACGAGATGGTGCAGCACGTCTATGACATCACCTATGGAACGGTCAATAAAGGGGAAGATACCCTCGTAGTAATTGATGATAGTATTGTTCGCGGTACTACGCTGAAGCAAAGTATCATCAAGATGCTTGATCGCCTGGGTCCGAAAAGAATTATTATCGTCTCTTCAGCTCCCCAGATACGTTATCCTGACTGCTACGGTATAGACATGAGCCGGCTTGGAGATTTTATTGCTTTCCAGGCTGCAGTAGGACTGCTTGAAGACCATCATAAGGAACAAATACTCGAACAAACCTATCAGAAATGTCTGGCCGCAGAGACAACGGGAACTTTGCACGAAGAAAACTTGGTGAAAGATATCTATGCACCGTTTTCTCCGGAAGCGATCTCCAAAAAGATTGCCGCCATGCTTCATCCTGACGATGTAAATGCACAGGTGGACATCATTTACCAGTCTATAGAAGGTTTATATGATGCCTGTCCAAATAACAAGGGCGACTGGTACTTCACCGGCAACTATCCTACCTCTGGTGGAAACCGCGTTGCAAACCGTGCATTTATGAACTACATGGAGCGTAAGGAAGGAAGAGGCTACTAATATCCGGCAGTTTAACATTATGCCAGCAGCAACCGTTGCACTGGTGGAATGGTTATTTTTCTTATTTTAAATAAAGAATACACTTTGTATTCAACTTTTGGAGCAAAGGAGGTTTTTGAGATGTTGAGTATAACGAATAAAGAAAAAGAAGATTGCAATGTGTGGGTGATAGACTTCAGAGGATACATTCATTATAAGGCCAATCTAAAGCCAGATGAAAGCATGGATTTTGATTTGAAGGAACTGATGTTTGGCGTTTACAGAATGATCTTCAAAACGGAGCATACCAGTTTCATACAGGAGTTTGTCAAGTACTGACTATCCTCATTTATTTGCACTCATGCGACATCCAGGTTTGTATATAGATAAAGCAAGAAGCAAGGGAAGAGGTGTTTTTTGTGAAGTCGCTTTGCAGGAGGATGAAGTAATAGAGGTAGCACCGGTTATCGTAATGTCTGACGACGACCGGAAAGTTTTAGATCAAACCTTACTACACGATTATATCTTCGAATGGACGCCTGAGGGAAAGAATATGTGTTGTATGGCACTTGGATATGTTCCTGTTTACAATCATTCCTACCAATCGAATTGTGAATATTTCATGAATTATGAAGAGCAAACCATCTTTATAAAAACAATGAGAACTATTCCGAAAGGAGAAGAACTGACCATAAATTACAACGGTGACTGGAATGACGCGTCGCCTGTATGGTTTGATGCCATATAGACTAGGATTTATCCTAACTTTATTGATGTAATTATGGTTTTATGTGGGAGGAAAAAGATAATACCTTGTATCGCTCGTTCAGTTTCGCGGATTTTTCAGAGGCTTTTGCATTTATGACACGTGTCGCTTTGCTTGCAGAAAAGCAAGATCACCATCCGAGGTGGACGAACGTCTGGAACAAAGTCGAAATCTGGCTCAATACACACGATGCCGGCGACATTGTCACGGATAAAGACCGTCAACTTGCGGCAGCTATTGATCGACTCGTCGGTTAATTTGCCTCTATCCTAAAGACGGGATAGCGCATATATTCCGGCTCCATATACTGTGAATGCCGGTAGACAAAATCAAGCTGTGCCTCTCCGTCTTTCGCAAAGGCATTATCTGCTTTCTTCTTTTCCTGCAGTTGCTTTCTCAATTCCGGCTGTTGCTGCAGCAGGTCCGCTGCAAGATCTTCAAATACGTAATCGCTGAAATACTCCTTTTGCTGAAGGATAGCATCGAAAAAGCCCCAGGCGAAGAATGCATCGGGTGCGTCGGGTTCGAGTGTCTCCATCAGGTAGCGTTTTGCCCTTTGCTGTACTGGAATGATGTAATCACCCTTCAGAAGGTGAACGCTCTCTTTCCCTTTATTGTATTTCACTTTAGAGTGGAGGTAATGCCCTTCATAAGGCTTAGGGGTTGTCTCATAAGATGCTATTCTGTACACTGTGAGATTTATATTGGTGTCTTTATCCAGTCGCTGCATTTCCACACCATTCATTTTTAGCCGCTCGATTGCCCGATGCCATCCTTGTGGTATCACATAAGTATTTGGCGTAATTGTGGCCTTTGTCACTAAGAATTTATTGTAAAAAGGAATCGTTTTCGTGTAAGGAGCATTTCTGTCATAATACAACCGCTGTGCGCCCGAAACCTTGCTTGCTTTGTATTTGCCTGCATATCCCTTGAATGTTATTTCCGAATATCGTACAGAATCTGCACGCCAGTCAAGTGGTGCTACATTTTGCTCCTGTACAAAAGTTCTTTCGTTCTTTCTTACCTTCTGTATTTCTGCAGCATGGCTTGAGCCATAGCTTATAAAGGTCTGCATAAGTGCATAGGTAGCTGCAACACGCTGCTGATAAGGCTTCAGCATATGGGTTTCTGGTACGAACGCAAAAGTCTGGAACAAAGCGGCAAAGCCACTGGTAAAACGGGGAGGATCGTAAAATTGCGGCCAGCCTTTGTCGGGAGTATGGCCCCAGTGATTCACATAAGGGACAAGATCGTAGCCTCTCGTTTTCATTCCTGCATAGAGAGCGGGCTCCAGGGTGTCTTTCAGGTATCTGCCCATAAAGTATCCCTGTTTTGCCGGATTTTCAGAAAGTAGTGTCACCACATGCTGATAATCTGCACCATTGCTTACATGGTTGTCGATAAAAATATCAGGGTCAAGACGATGGAATAGCTGAACCAGCGTCTGTGTTTCTTTCGCATCCATTTTTATAAAGTCGCGGTTCAAATCCAGGTTCTCCGCGCTCCCTCTGAAACCATAGTTTTCCGGCCCGTTTTGATTGACGCGGCTAAAGCTTCCCCTGTTCAATGCACCACCAATATTAAAAACCGGTATTACCGCCAGTACCACATTTCCAGGGACGTCAATCTTTCCCATGGCGGCATCTCTTAGCAACATCATACTTGCATCTATGCCGTCAGGTTCACCGGGGTGAATACCATTATTGATCAGAATGACCAGCTTATTCTGCCGATGCCAATCTCTAATATTGAAGTTTTTGTCCTTGCTGTAAAGCACTACATGCAAAGGATAGATCAGATCCGTCGGACCGACATTTTGCAGGTCAATGGTCGGGAAGTTTCTATCGAGTTGACGATAGAAGTCTATGGCCTCAAAATAAGTTGCCGATTGATTGCCTTTTGATCGTTCAAAGGGTGTCGTAAAATTTTGGGCAAAGCTTGTCTCAAAAAATAAAACGGAGAAGATGAGCAGAAGCGGCTTCATGGTTGAATTTTATGTAAAGCTAAAAGAAGCAATGAAAAGACAGCTTGACAAAATAAAAGGCTGTATCTGTTGTCTTCCCTGTGTCACTACCTCCGGAAATTACCGTACTAACGAGACATCTCCCTTTATGGAAATCGGGTCACCCGTCGTGCAAATGGCGTCTACTACATACACAAATACATCTGGTCTTAGCTGCTCTCCCTGGAATGTGCCGTCCCATCCATACTTTCCCTCGCTTGCCGGTATATTGAGAACTTCATACAGTTTTTGTCCCCATCGGTTATAAATCGCAAATCTTTTAATTGTAGAAATGCCACGACCAACAGGATAATAAGTATCATTCAAACCATCTCCGTTTGGAGTGAAAGTATTAGGCATAAACAACACGGAATTGTCGCAAATAACCGTATAAGTTACCTCGTCCGTGGCTTTACACCCTACATCATTATAAGCCGTGGCTGTGTAGGTAATGGTCTTATTGAGCGTGGCTAAGGGGTTGGTGCAATCTGTGCAGGAAAGTCCGGTCGGGGGCGTCCATGCTATAGAAGTTGCATTGGCGGTTTCTGTTGGTATAGTCATTTCGGTTCCCGCGATCACTGTTTTATCTGGACCTAGCTTTATTACCGGTAGTGGATGAACCGTAACTGTTTGGGTTAAGGTATCCTTGAAACACTCATTTTCGGTAATCACTACTTGATAGTGAGTGGTACCCGATGGCGATACCAGAGGGTTAGACACATGAGCATTCGTAAGTCCATAAGGAGGCGTCCAACTGTAAGCGATACCGCCCGTGGCTGTCAACCGAACACTATCACCTTCGCAGATCTCTTTGTTTTCTCCAATGGATGTCGGAACGTGATCAATTACAGTAATATGAACGACCGCGGTGTCCATACAGCTATTCGCATCGGTGCCGATTATAGTATAAGTAATGTCGGAGTCCGGATGAGTAACAGGTGATTCGCAACTGCTGCATGAAAGCCAGGTAGCAGGAGACCAGGAATATGAATTGGCTCCTGACGCCTGTAATTGTAAGTCAGCACCGGCACAAACCTTTTGGTCAGGCCCTGCATCCACTACCGGTGAAGGATAACTAGACACCGTAGCAGTGGCAGATTGTGTACAGCCATTTGCATCGGCAACCGTTACCGTATAGCTTCCTGTAGTGAGATTATTGATGGTTGTGCTTGTCTGTACGGGACTCGTATTCCATGACAATGAGTAAGGAGCTATTCCTCCATCAACATTTACAAGAGCTGAAGCCGTGCTGGATCCTGCACACGTTTTGGTGGCAGATGTAGCAACTGTGATCGCGTCTGGCTCCGTAACCGAAACAGAATCCGTTTTCGTACAACCATTGCTGTCGGTGACAGTTACAATATAGTTGCCCGCATTGAGATTGGTTGCAGTAGCAGTATTTTGAGAAGGAGCAGTATTCCAGCTATAGTTATATGGTGTTGTACCACCGTTTACTATTACACTTGCGCTTCCAGTTGCATCACCGTGGCATTTTACAGGAATAATATTTCCGGAAACGGTAGTCAATAGCAGCGGCTCTGTCAATGCTACGCTGTCAATAGCGGTACAACCGTTATTGTCTGTGATATTTAATATATAAGTTCCAGACGAAAGGTTATTAAGCGATACAGTTGTTTGTGCCGTATTCCAGAAATAAGAATAGGGTGTAGTGCCTCCGGAAGCAACAGCAGAAACAGAGCCGTTGTTCATTCCGGCGCAGGTAATATTACTGTAAACAGGGATAGAAGCGATCAACTGTGCAGGCTGAGTTATGGTCACATTGCTGGTAGTAGAACATCCGTTGTTATCTGTTACTAATACTGTATAGGTCCCTGCGCTAAGGTTTGTTATGGCTGGAATAGTCTGCACAGGCGTAGTATTCCATGAATAAGTATAAGGCACAGCGCCACCGGTAACGGCTACGGAGGCCGTACCACTACTGTTGCCATAACAATTGATGTTTGTGGTGCTGAAGCTTGTCGCTAAAGCGGCGGGTTGTGTAATGGTGGCAGTAGCGGTATCAGAACAACCGTTTGCATCAGTTACAACAACCGTATAAGAACCCGCAATAAGATTTGTTGCTGTGGTTGCGGTTTGAATGGGTGAAGTATTCCAGCTATAGGAATAAGGCTGTGTGCCGCCTGCTGCCAAAGCCGTTGCATTTCCGTTTGTTCCGCCGTTGCAGGTTGCAGGTGTTGTTGCCGTAATGCTCGCCGTGACTGGTGCAACTGGCTGGGAAATAGTGACGGACGTTGTTGCGCTACAGCCGCGAACATCTGTAACCGTAGCAGTATATGTTCCTGCGCCAAGATTCGCCGCTGTAGTTGTGGTTTGTGCGGGAGTCGTATTCCATACATAAGTATATGGAGCAGTACCGCCGTTAGCGGCTACGGTAGCTGTGGCATTATTCCCACCCGAGCAGTTGACAGCACTAGAAGTTGCTGTTGCATTCAATGGAGTTGTCGGCCCATTTACCGTTGCAGTAGCCGTGGTAATACAACCATGAGCATCAGTAATAGTAGCAGTATAAGTGCCAGCCGTTAATCCGGTAGCCGTTGCTGTGGTTTGTGCAGGAGTTGTATTCCATGAATACGAATAAGGACTCGTTCCTCCTACGGCCATGATCGTTGCCGTTCCGTCAGCGCCACCATTGCAATTGACATCGGTGCTAGTGGTATTGGCAGAGAGGGCAGCAGGTTGATTAATAGTGGCTGTGGCAGTAGTAAAACAACCGTTCGCATCGTTGATGGTTGCTATGTAAGTACCTGCAGCCAGATTGCCGATAGTAGTCGCGGTTTGAACAGGCGTCGTATTCCACGAATAGCTATAAGGAGGAACCCCACCTGTAGCAGTTACAGTAGCAGTTCCGTTGCTACCATTATAGCAACTGACATTAGTTGTAGTGACTGAGCCGGTTACAGCATTCGCCGGCTGAGTAATAGTAACTGAACCGGAGTAATTACAACCGTTATTGTCTGTTACGGTTAGCTGATAAGTACCACCGTTAAGATTTGCGATGGAAGCGGTTGTTTGAGCAGGTGTTGTGTTCCATAGATAAGTATAAGGGACAGTACCGCCGGAAGCGGTAACTGTAGCTGTGCCATTGCCACCAGTGCAGCTAATATTTGTTTGGGTAAAAGCTGCGGTTAGAGCAGCAGGCTCTGTGATGGTTACAGAACTTGTAGCCGTACACCCGTGCGCATCGTTTCCACCGCGCGCTCTCGATCAGTTCCAGATACCAGGCGTAGGCAAGCTTCGCATTGGCGATGGCGACCTTCCCGCGCAGCGCCTGCAACGCCGG
>DATJDP010000130.1:0-18242 GCA_035497355.1 Flavipsychrobacter sp. | reverse complement strand
TATGGGCGTAGTTTTTTAGAAGATAACAAAAGTCTTGCATGGAACTTAACCTTCCTGATATTGAAGGCTTATTGCTTGCCGCTTTATTAGGCGCTGTTATAGGATTTGACCGTGAATACCGTGGCAAGTCAGCCGGATTTCGGACTCTTATGCTTGTCTGTCTCGGTGCTGCGTTGTTTTCTATGGTCTCCTTCAAAATGGCGTTGCTGGACCCTCATGGCCGCAGCGACGTGACCCGTATTGCCTCAAATATCGTCTCTGGTATCGGTTTTTTGGGCGCGGGCATCATCTTCCGAAGCGGACAAGATGTAAAAGGACTGACCACTGCTACTACCGTGTGGCTTACGGCCGCCATAGGCATGGCCGCCGGCACCGGTCATTTCGCGTTGGCGGTTGCAGGAACCACGATTACATGGATAACACTTTTTCTCTTGCATTACCTCGAAAATCTTATCGCACGCCAGTTCAAAACCGAAAGATATCGGGTAAAATGGCATTATGAGCAGGGCGTAGAAATAGACTGGAAAGAATTTTTTGCCGATAAGGCATACCGGCTAAAGGAAACCAAACTAAGTAAGCAAGGCGACCTTATCGTCGCTGACTGGACTGTACAGGCAAGCAGTAAGGCCCATAGAGAGGTGGTGAGTAAAATGCTGGCGGACGAAAGAATTATTGAACTGGAGCATTGAATACGCTGTTGCCACCTTACCGCAAGTGTGAAACCGAATGAAGGATAGCTGCTTTATCCATTACCGCAGCCCCCATTCTGGGCCATCTAACTTCCACGCCTACGATACCAGCCAGATACCTAGCCGGCAAAGCACAATTCCTAAAAGGACGCTTATCAAAGAGTAGAAAAGTGCCATAAACGAGAGGTTATTGCCAGCTAATCCAACATTCTCGAGAGCAAAGGTGGAAAAGGTAGTAAAGCCGCCGCAAAAGCCTGTTGCAAGGAGTAAAAGAAGATTGCCCTGCATCGATAGATGTTTTTCTGCGAGCCCGAAAAACAAGCCAATTAGCAAACAGCCCGCCATATTCACCAGGAAGGTGGCAAAAGGGAAAGTCGTACCAGCTTTATTAAGCGCAAGGGCAATGCCATATCGCAGTATACTCCCTGCTGCTCCTCCCAAACCTACCATCAGAAAAGCACGCAACATGGGCTAAAAATAATAGTTTCTTTGTTCTTTTGCTTCTTCGTTTTTGAAGTCGGGAGCATTAATTCGTAAGTACTTCCTGTCTTTTTCCCTTCGTTTTTTGTTTTTTCGTTTGCCAAGTGCAAACTGCTTCCGCGTTACTCTACCCAATCACAAATAAATAAATTGGTGTCATGGGTACCGCCATTATTTCTATTGGAACTGAAGATCAGTTTTTTGCCATCAGGGGAGAACATTGGAAATGCGTCAAAGCCACCATCGTGGGAAACCTTTTCCAGGCCTGTACCGTCAGCATTAATAATGTACATATTAAAAGGAAAGCCTCTTGCATACTCATGATTGGAAGCAAAGATAATACGCTTACCATCAGGCATAAAGTTCGGAGCCCAGTTCGCTTTACCAAGGTGGGTAACCTGGTGGACATTAGTCCCGTCAGCGTCTGCAACATACACTTCCATATTGGTAGGCATCACGAGTCCTTTGGACAACAGGTCCTTATATTCTTTTACCTCCTGGTCTGTTTTAGGGCGTGAGGCACGCCATACTATCTTTTTCCCATCAGGTGAAAACCATGCGCCACCGTCATAACCTAATTCATGCGTTATCTGTTTTACGTTTTTACCATCAATGTCCATCACGTACAAATCCAGATCGCCATTGCGCATGGACGTAAAGATGATTTTATCACCTTTTGGAGAAATAGTGGCTTCTGCATCATAGCCGGGTTCCTTCGTAAGCTGATTGGTAATCTTTCCACTCAGGTCGGCAATAAAGATGTCGTAACTATCATAGATAGGCCATACGTACTTTTTCAACGCCTTCTTGTCAGGAACAGGCGGACAGGAATCGGCGCGTAAATGCGTAGACGCGTAAAGCACATGCTCTTTATCTGGCATGATATAAGCACAGGTGGTTCTTCCTTTTCCAGTACTTACCAGCTTATAGTTGAATTGTCCATCCTTAGATTCAGAGATCTCACCATAGAATATTTGGTCGCATTGAAGGCCTTCTTTGGGATTGGTACGCTGGAACACGATATGTATATTGTCAAAACCAAAGTAAGCTTCCGCATTATCGCCTCCCGAGGTGAGTTGTTGAACATTGTTGAAATGTTTTTCATCGGGATATTTGAGATCCCTGACCTGGGCCACCATTTTAGAGCATAAAAGGAGAAGGAACAGCGTTGCAAAAAGGCGTGGATTCATCAGCTAAAAATTGCGGCAAAACTACAGTGATACTTTATGACAATTCATCATTAAATGTCATCAGATTGTCAAGAGGCAATCCATTAGATTGCAAAGCAACGTATAAGCATTACCTGCAACAGCTACCTAATAACGCAGTCTTTAACAAATACCACCCGTTTCTGGAACAATTTTATTATCTCTCATTTGAAAAATTGGTGAGTTATGGCTGACAATAAAGATAAGCGCACAGGAAGAGATCGCGCTCGTGTAGCAGGCAATGAAGATTACGAGTTACGTTACATTGCGGAAAGGATGGGAGTGACGGAAAATGAAGTGAAAGAAGCAATTAAAGCCGTTGGGAATGACCGCAAAAAAGTAGAAGAATACCTGCAGCAACGAGGCAGATAGCTTCTACCTAAAAACATTGAAACTAAAAAGAGCAGTTCGTACCTGCTCTTTTTAGTTATGAATTTGATTCAGATATCTTTATTCAACTGTGAAAATCCCTTTCATAGTAGCCCAGTGACCAGGGAATGAACACATAAAAGGATAATCACCCTTTGATGGAGCAGCGAAGGTGATTGTATCACTTTCACCACCTGCTAAAAGCTTTGTATGTGCTACAATTACATCAGCTTTTGACTGTGGGATATAATCATTGTCTGCAGCGGCGGCGGCAGCTTGTCCGAAGTCTGCGAAGTCAGTACCGGGCTTCAGCAGCACAAAGTTGTGACCCATTGCTTGTTTCGTAGCAGTACCAACATGCTTTAAAGTAAGAACTACAGTTTGACCTTCTTTTACGGTAATTGAGTTTTTGTTGTATTGCATCTGGTCGTTCGCCTCTAATTCAACATAAGCGGTGTCAGAAACAGGTTCGGCATTTTGTGTAGTTGCCGATGTTGTCGTATCTGCTCCAGAGGTTGTCTTGTCAGTTTCGCCATTATTACAGGCAGCCATAGAAATTAACATAGAACAAGCGGCAAATACAAGCAGTTTACTTTTCATGAGTTTTATTTTTTTTAGATTCGGATGCAAAATTACCACATCGCGTACCTCCTGGCAAAAACTATTATCATATCAATGATGATTCTCGTCAGTCGCCTCGAAATTAAAGGTCGTTGCGGCCTCGCTCCTCTATCTACACCAGCACTTAAAACGCTCGTTCAATGCCAAGTACATATCGGAAATCAAAGTATTGAGGGTTGCTATAGGGAGGACGATTCAAAAACAGCGGCATATCAAACCGTACAGTAAGCGGCTTTGCCTTTTCAAATACCCCCCATTTCTTAACCGTAAATGCAAGCCCTAAACCAGCATCCATTCGGAAATCGCTCCACATTTCAGTCGGCTTAATGTTGTAATATTCGTTGATGTTACTGATATGGCTTAGCTCCATAAAACCACCATCTGCGAATCCGTAAGCATCCACGTGAAGCCAGTTACGGGTGAGCTTAGGAGTCAGGCGGATATAATTATCAAAGTCAAGTTCGAGGTTCAAAGCAGCCCCGCTTCTACCCTTATAGCTAACGAGTACTTCACCATCTCTCTCGTCAGCAGTAAAATAACCAGCATAGCCACGCAGGTTCAGACCTCCTCCCATTTGAAAATGATTGGTTTCGTAACGGGAAACGCCGCGCCAGTCATCCGGCACAAAACCGACACTTCTGGTATATTTATTTTCCATCATCTCTTCCGGGTTTGCTCCTGCCAGCCATAGAGCACTTTCATATGGAATATTGGTGCCCATGCCGATACGGGCGAATAACCTTGAACGCAATTCGAACTTCGCGAAATAGAGATAATGTTGATGGTTTAACTGAATATAGCTGTAATTAGATGCATCAGGTTCGTTTCCAGCGAGCAGAGGAGCACGGAAACTAAGGGTACTTGTGCCGAAGCTTCTGAATCCTTTATAGCGACGTGTTAGCTCTATATTAATGGAGTTGTTGGGCCGGCGCTTATTGCTGCTCCATTCGTTGGGATAAAGCAGATAGTCCAGATCGTAATGATGCGGACGATAAAAAGTCTGAAAATAAAACTGCGCAAGGATGTTGTCGTTCGGCTTCCAGTTGTGACCTAGTCTTCCGTACCACAAGCCGTCCAGAAAGCGGATATTAAACTGTTCTTCATGGTCGGGATGGTTGATGGACACGGGAGAGATATAGTTAAAAGTAAAGTTGAACGGCACATAACGATCATACAGGCCTTCGCCTTTCAGACTGAGGTAGTCGCTTTGTTGCAATAAATGCGTGTTCCACCATACCGATGCATCAATGCGATGCATGATTCTCATATAATCGCCTTCTGCATGAATGCCTGCTTTTATCCCATCTACAGCATTCCACCAGATGTCCGGCCTTAATTGCAGCCGGTATTTTCGCCTGTCCAGTCCATGATTTAAGCCGCCATCCAAACCAATTTTCAATGATAAGGGACGAATCAGAGAACCTCTGGTCATCGTATTGTTGATCTGATAGATATCTGCCAGTCTTCCGGAGGTGTCTATGATCACATGCTTTACGCCTGCAGGTGCATACACAGTTGCTTTGTAGTTTGCATTTAACTTACTCCAGCCATACCATTTCGGTAGCACTATTGCTTGCGTCTGCTTTGTGAACCATGTATTGGGGATGTGATAGCTTTGAGCGGCACCTTTTTTGTCGATTACCGTAAAGTCAACCGGCATCTGCATCTGTCCATTGCGCTTAAAGTAAATCCCTACGCTATCGGTACCACGCACGGGCTTTATCTTTTCTATACTGTAGTCCATTGTCTTGGTTGTTTCGAGCCATTCATCGAAAAACCAATTGAGATCCACATTCGTAAACTGAATAATAGAATTTCTAAAATCTTCGAAATAAGGATGCGCAAATTTCCACTGATCGAAATAATGCTGAAAGGCTGCCAGGAAAAGCGAGTCGCCAAGGGTGTATTGCAGATTGTACAGCATAGTGGCTGTTTTGTAATACACCAATCCATAGCCGCCTTCATGGCCTAAAGCATCGTTGAAATCATTAGAATGAGTATTCAATGGCTTCGGTTCCCCATTCAAAGCTGTATAGACATACGGATTGATAACATTACGATCAGTAGCCTTTGATGGTTCATAAAACAGTCTTTTATATTTCGATTTAGGCGGTGTCTCTTTCGTATACACACCATCAATACGGTTCAGTCCCCAGGCGGTGAGGAACTGTGTAAACCCTTCATCGAGCGCGGCACGATACGTTTCGTTGCTGCCTACCATGCCGTAAAACCAGTTGTGCCCGATCTCATGCACCAGTAAGCCATGGTAGGAAGGATCCGCACCTCCGTCCAGTGTGAGCATAGGGTACTCCATTCCGTCCGCGGCATCTGCGGCTACCATCTTAGGGTAGGCAAACATGCCGATATCTTCAGAGAAGGTGCGTACAATGGCAGCCACATAATCTGCACTGTTTTGCCAGCCGGATGCATGTGGCTCCTGCGCTATTCCTACGCATTCAATGCCATTCCAGTAGGTGGTAGCTATACGATATGAAGGGTCAGCCGTGAAGGCAAAATCATGTACATTTTCTGCATGATACTTCCATGTTTTGCGCTTTCCCTTTTCGTAAGGAATGATGGTGGAAGGGGGTTCATTCCACGTTTTGTGCGCAAAGTTCTTCATGTCCAGCTTGGCACGCAGGTCATCGGGAAGTACTTCCTTTCTATTTTGCAAGGCACCGGTAGCTTCTACAATATAATTTGATGCAAAGTTTAGCGACACATCATATACCCCAAAGTCTCCATAAAACTCTTTATTGAGGTGCTGATAAGTGTCCCAACCAAATTTGCGATCGTACACACATATTTTTGGGAACCACTGTACACCGTTGTAGTGCTTAAAGCCCCAGGCATCATACATTTTCATTCTTCTTCGCGTGGCACCGTTGTCCCAATAGGTTTTAAAATTCATGGTGAAGGTCACATGGCTGTTTGGATAGAGAGGCTCTGGCAGATATACTTTTAGTACAGTATTATCCAGCTCTGTTTCCACGTCCTTTCCATCTGCTTTAAGGTTGCTTATTTCAGTGCCTAATCCTGCTGCTTCATACCTTCCTAACCGAGGCTTTACATGCTGCGCTTTTTCAAGCCCATGTAGGTAAGAGCCTTTAACAAATGCATTCTGAAAGAGGTGGAAATAAACAAAATGAAGTGTGTCAGGCGAATTGTTCCAGTATTCCAGCTGTTCGGAGGCACTGATAACGTTGGTTGTTTCGTCGATGGCGGCGTCGATGTTATAGTACACATCCTGCTGCCAGTAGGCCGCATCAGGCTTCCTGTTCTTCCAGTAGTATGGATTTTCACTGCTGCGATATTCTTTCAAATGTTGTGCAAAGGCCGGAACAGAAAACGCCAAAGCGAGAATAATAGATAAAAACTGCCTCATGATCGTAAATGAGGGCTGAAAATACAAAAGAGAACCAAGGCATGAAAAGGTTTTTAGTTTTAAAAATCCAAAGCCCTCAAATGTTGGCGGACCTACCTAAAAAAGGGTACAACGCCTTATAAAGAAGCAATGTTATGAAATACAAAATCTGATTTATATCTTGTCATTCTATACTAAAAGCGCGTTTAGTCAAAACTTTAAAACCATTTAATAATTTATTGAAATGAAACCGTTTCCTTTTTGGGTTTTCCTAACCACCATTTTTTTAGCGCCATGGCTTTGCTGCTCGCAAACTCAAAACACATCACTAAGCGAACCTTTTGAGATGCCTGACAACCCCTTGCTTATTCAAACCTTGGGTGGGAAAACCCTGCTGATGGATATTGGGAATGATAATGGCCTAAAAACCACTGTTTTCGATAACAATCATAAAATTGTTGCATCGCCCACTTCCCCTGCGAAGCTTTGGGAGCCGTCGGCAATGAAGCATTCCTACGTAAGAGGTGTGTTTCAAATGCACGGTAAGGCGGTCATTTTTCTTGAACAAGCATCGAAGACCAGAAAACTCTTACGCATAGAAGTAGACCCTGAAACTGGTGTTGTTGCAGATGAAGTTTTGGTAGCCGAAATACCTGTCCAAAACAAGGGTATGACCGGCATGGGAAATGTAGTACCATGTTTGTTCTATGTAGAAAAAGATAAAACTTCGGATTGCTATGCCGTTGTACTATACAATCCATTTGCCCATAAAAACGAACACAGGATAGAACTAATTCACTTTAATTCATCAAACCTGGAAATCAACCGGCAGTTTTATGAAAGAAAGGGAAGCGATAAAAAATATCAGGACTATGTGGCAATGGCCGTTAATGGAGACAAGGAAGTTTACTTATGTACGTATGACTTTGACACGAGATCGAGCGGAGGAGTATCATGCCAACTAGTGCTGTCAAAATATGAAACAGGCAAACCGGATATGCAAAGTCATGTCCTAAAATCCGCGGCTAACAACTACAAGCATTATGTGAATCTAAACTATCTTCCGGATGATAAACAGCTCCAACTCATGCTGGTGTCTATGATCGGAGCTAAAAGTACAGGCACAACTATAGTACAACAGTATTCTTCTGCTTTAGGCCGGATTGATGCCACGTCTTTGAATGTATTGTCCTTACTTCCTCTACCCAGCAATAGTGCCAGCCTTATAAAGCGTGAAGTTTTCAATAGTCGAAAGGCTTACCATGGATTGCCAATGGGCGGATTTATCAATACTGATAATAGTGTTAGTCTTGTCATGGAAGAGGACTTTGGTGACGGCACTGTCACTCGCGGTAATTCCTATGGAGTGGCATTAGTCACAATAGACCAGTCTGGGAAAGAGAAAGATGCCTTTCTTTTTCGTCATTCAGAAGGGAGTGCATTAAATACAGACTTCTTTGCTATGAATGAGGTTTCTAAAGGGCGCTCCGATTTCGACCGGCTCGCGTACTTGAGAACATCAACTGGTGTACAATACATCTTTTTCCAAGAAAAGCCGGAAAACTTTGGCCTTGGCGACAAGGCAAACGACGAATTCCAAACGAATTTCGGAGGCCGGAGAGCAAAAACGCTGACAACAATGTATTATAAGATTGTTGACGGTAAAGGAACCGAAATGCACCTGATAGAAAATGAGGAAAAGCAGGAACTCTACCCATGGTTGAGCACTTCAAATTTTGATGCGGCGACTAATACTTATGCCATGCTTGTGAAACAAGGAGACGGAAGAAACGGTAATGGAGTGATCGCCTGGTTGAAGCTTGACTAATCATTGAATTGAAGAAATCAAAACCTTAGTATGAAGCTCGCCTTTAAAAGAATCCTTTTTCTGTTCCTTTGTCTTTGCTCGTTCAGCAGTTATGCACAGATAGGAGCCCGCATTTCTCTTTTCAATCCCACCGCCGACTTAGGACCAACTTTCAAAAAAGCCATCGCCTATGATGTATACTATGTAGTGGGACGATATGATCAACGGTTCCGTTTTAAAGCAGGGGTTTCATACACGCAGCCTAAGCCAAGGCTGGATTCTTTCCCGGTTGCAATCTACCAGGGCGGAAACGATGAAACGTTTTTTCCCGGAAAGATCTCGTACAGCAAATTCAAGCTTATCTACGGGTATTTTAATTTAGATGTTAAGATGCTCCAGCTTCGCAAGTTTTACTGGTATGGTGGAGTGAGCCTGGCAATTGGTATAGGACACTCCGTATATCACCGGGAATATGAAACCCTGCTAGACGAACATAGCGATATACAAGAAGCAGTTGCGGGATTCGTTTTTCGAAGTTCCATCGAATATACCCTTAGCAACCATCTCGGCCTGTATTTCGAAGGCTCCAAAAGCTCGCTTACCAACAATGCATGGTCAACAGCTTACGGGCACTACAACATTGGAATCGGATTCAATTATCGAATAAACGCTCCTGAAGAATGAGACCTACCCTCGCATTAATAGCTTTGTTTTTAGTCCTTTTTTCCTGCAAGAAGGCAGAGAAGGACGTCTACAATTACTATCCAAAGGTAAAAACGCTTAGCGCCAAAGTGCAGAGTGACGGCTCCGTCCTTGTAACCGGTAAGCTTTTATCTGAAGGGGCAGGCGAACTATGGGGTATTGGTTTTTGTATGGATACACTTCCGCATCCGGAAATGCACTTCCGTCAGAAGATTTGTGATACACTATGGGACGGCGAGTTTCATGCAGTCTACACGTCACTCGATGCATTGAAGAAATATTATTTCCGTAGCTGGGCAGTGAATGAAAATGGCTATACTTATGGCGAAGACATTCCTCTTGAATCAATTTCTATAGATTCTGCCTCAATACCTTGCCAGGTAGCCATGAACACGATAAAAATCTCCGGATTTATACCCGAAGAGGAGGCATTTATATCGGTTGGTCCGGTGGAACATGGCGTGGAGTGGGAAGTTTGGGCGTATTCCAATAGTCACTCAGTTCACTTCAGCTTTCTCCAACAGCCTACTACAGGAAAATACAAAATAACCACAGGAACAGGAGCAGGATACTATGTGAATGTATTGGTTGACGGCTATAGCTTAACCTCTGGCGATATCTATGTGGAACAGATAAACAGTACAACGCACCAGTTTACAATATGTAATGCCATATTTCCTGGCGGGTTCATGCTAACTGCGAAACTTCGTTCACCGATGTAACAGCTATCTACCCTGGTTTGTCGATACACTTTCTGTTCCCGCTTCTCTTGCTAAACCGTTTTATAAACAATTAAGAAGGTAGAAAAGTTGGAAAAAGTTGATATGTATTAAAACAAGGTCGGCACCAAAGAAGTCAACTACCTTCAACCATTCCCAGCCTTTCCAACAAAAATTTATTGCATTTCCACAACCTTAGTAGGTTCGAGATTGGCATTGCGTATAGAGATGCTGCGTGCTACGGTGCCTGCAAGCTCAAGGAAGGCAGCTTTGGCGACCGGTTCGTCATCCACTACAGCAGGAATACCGGCATCACCACCTTCGCGAATGCTTTGCACAAGCGGCACTTCCCCTAAGAATGCGAGGTCAAATTGTTCCGCCATTTGCTTTGCTCCGCCCTTTCCGAAGATGTAGTATTTACTGTCCGGCAGTTCTGCAGGTGTGAAATAAGACATGTTTTCAACAATGCCAAGTATCGGCACATTGATCTGTGGCTGTCTCAGCATCACGATAGCCTTCTTGGCATCAGCCGCTGCTACCGGCTGTGGTGTAGAAACTACAATAGCACCGGTTACAGGCACTGTTTGCACAAGTGTAAGGTGCACATCGCCCGTGCCTGGCGGCATATCAATAACGAGATAGTCGAGGTCTTCCCAATGTACATCGGAGATAAACTGGCGCAAAGCAGAACTTGCCTGCGGTCCACGCCAGATCACTGCCTGCTTTTCATCTATCAGTAAACCGATAGACATCGCTTTGATGCCATACCTGTCTATAGGTACTATCTTTCCTTTGCCGTTAATATCGGTCATCATAGGGCGCTGGTCGCGAATGCCCAGCATCATAGGGATAGAAGGACCATAAATATCTGCATCCAGCAGACCTACCTTTGCTCCACCTTCTGCAAGGCCAAGTGCAAGGTTCACAGCCACGGTGCTCTTACCTACGCCGCCTTTGCCCGAAACTACCGCGATGATGTTTTTCACACCCGGCAGTACATCCTTTCTGTCTTTACGATTGCTCGTGGTATTGGAAGTAAGATTAACCTTTACGATAGCTTCTGCATCTACCAGCAATTTTATGGCATTAATACAGGCCTTTTCTATCATGTCTTTAAGAGGGCATGAGGGAGTAGTAAGGATTACCGAAAAAGAAACGTTGCTGCCATCAATCTCTATGTCCTGCACCATGTTCAGTGTCACCAGATCTTTCCCCAGATCAGGCTCCTGCACATTGCTGAGGGCTTGTAATACCGCATCTTTTGTTATCATATAACTTTGTTAAATCAGTTATTTATTCCTGCAAAAGTACGCTATACGCGCGTTCTTTGTAAAGCTAAACTGCTGATGGACAGATTAATATTGCTGATAGGTAAAACAACGTAATTTTGAAAGACATGGTGCATAGAGCCGGGACATATTTTCTTACATTCTTATTCTGCTTTTTCGTTCTTTTTTCTGTACATGCACAAACAGCGTTAGACAATATTGTTCAGATCAATGGTGTGACTATGACGGCCGATAGCCTCCGTGCTGTGCCTGGCGTTGTGGTCCTCGTAAAGAGTAAGAACCGTGGTGTGGAGTCGAGCAATTCAGGCGTCTTTTCAATTGTGGTTTACAAAGGCGATACTTTACAGTTTACGGCTCTCGGCTTTCGTACAAAAGATTATGTAGTGCCCGAGAATATTGATGGTCAATACTTCAGTATGATTCAACTGATGGTGCAGGATACCTTTTACCTGCCTGAGACCATTATACGTCCCTACCCTTCGAAGGAAGCGTTCAACTATGCATTCGTACATGAACATCTGCCGGACGATAAATATGAGATTGCAAGGAAGAACCTCGATGCACTGACCTTAAGGGCGCTCGCTTATCTTTTGCCAAAGGACGGAAGGGAAAATCAGGCAGCCTACCAGGGCATACAAAGGCAGCAGGCAGTGTATTACGGTCAGCAACAGCCTATCAATATCTTTAGTCCGTTCGCGTGGGCAGAGTTCTTCGAAGCCTGGAAACGAGGAGATTTCCGAAAGAAGTATTGACGGCTTAATTTGATGATTTGATAAAGTGCTGATTAGATGATGGCCTGCATATTGAACACATTCCTAATTATTATCAAATCAGCACCTTATCAAATCCCGACATTAGTTATGCTTGTATGCCAGGGGATTTTCGTAGTTGTCAGACTGCTCTTCAACCGGCTCATCTACTGCTTTGAAGTCTTTTTCGAGCAGCAGATAGAGCTTCTCACCATTGTCCACATCCATCCACGTATCTACACCAAGGATATCGGAACCTGTCCACTGCTCTGCTAACCTTTGTGGCATATATACCGTGAGCATGCAGTCTTTAAAATCGGCAGAAAGCTCCTTGCCATATTCATCGGGCATCGCCTGCAGGGCATAAGTAAAAACATTGCTTACAAAGGCCGTACTTGCCTCAATATACCCTTCCCTTCCAAACCTTTCCACTTCCGTTTTTGTAAGACGGATGCGTACGGTATTTCCTTTAATACGGAGTTTCATAACACAAGATTTTATTGTTGTGAAATTGATAATGCAATTTAAACAATTACACTTTGCCTACCGCACAATTTCTATGCCCGCAAAGTGCAAAGGCAGAAGGAAAGAAACGGAGGTCAGAGAAACAGAAAGCAGGGCGCAGAGAGGCTATAGGCAGAAAAGAGGGCGCCTGACCCCTTCATTTCCTTCCGAAATTCGAAATCCTAAATCCACAATCCGAAATCCTAATTAACTCTTTGTATCTCAAGGTCAACCATCGAGTGGTCGATGTACGCGCGATCAAGAAAACTGTTTTTATAGTAATAGCGATTCTGCTTTCTGGACTTGCTATTTGTAAGGATGTATTGCGCCGCAGCTTTTTTACGCATATAGTTCTCCTGCCCGGACATCTCGGAGTAAACAAGACTGGCATTACCCGGCTCCTTGAAATAAAGCATCACCCCGCTGTAGTAAACCGGTTTCTTGATATAGCTTACTGCATTATCATTCTTTATTTCATATCTATTACCGCGAAGGACGGTCGTGCAGCTGTTATGGAGTTTTTGATTCAGATAGGACTTAGATACGCAGCTTTGCAGTACGCCGTCTTCATAAAAAGCTTTGGAGGAATAATCAATATTTTGAGTAACGATCACTTTAATTTCCATGTGGGTTTCCACCTCGTAATAGGTTTTGCTTCCCTGAATGGTGCGCGAAGCTTTTATCTGTCCTACCACCTTTCCATCCCGCTTGATGGCGTAAGTGAGGTGCGCAACAGCCGGAGCTTCAGGCGGTGAAAAGGAAGAAAGTAAAAGAAGGGTAAGTATGTAAAACGATATACGCATACAGGTTATGTTGTATAAATATCAGCAATTGCAGTAAAATTTACTAATAATAGGTGTGGTTTTTTACTTCATGTGGTCAAATAACATACCAAATGAACGCTAATTCTTAACCACATATTATCTTGCCCTCAAATCTTATTAGCATTAAGGAAAGCACATGAACGTTCTGGAGTTGAACTTTGAAAGAACCTGGAGAGGCGGCGAGCGGCAAACTATCTACAATATTGAAGGTTTGCTGCAGGAAGGCGTTACCGTGACTTTGCTCTGCAGAAAGGGCTTTCCGCTCGAGCAAAAAGCCAGGGAGAAAGATGTACGGGTGGCTTCGTTCCGGAATATTCTAGGGGTGATCTTTTATCTATTAGTCAATGGAAGAAAGTACGATGTGCTGCATGCTCAGACTTCCCATATCCTCACCTATTGTCTTCTTACCAGGCCATTCCATAGAGCGAGGGTCGTCTTTTCCCGAAGGGTGGATTTTGTGCCGAAAGGGTGGCTGACGAGGTTGAAATATCGCAATACTGACCAAATTGTAGCTATTAGCGAAGCGGTAAAGGAAATTGTTGCCCAATTCTCAGGCAGAACAGATATAAAGGTGGCTTCCGACATTGTAGTTCCTATCGCGCTTGACCCCGCTAAAGCGAGGCATGTTTTAGAAGCAAACGGTATCCCCGGCAATAAGATCATAATCGGAACGGTGGCAGCATTAGTTCCGCACAAAGATCCGCTGACAATGGTGGCTGCTATAAAAGAGCTTTCCGACAAAAGGAGTGATTTTCTCTTTTTGCATGCTGGAACCGGCGAGATGGAAGAAGCGGTCAGACAGAAAATCGCTGAATTGAGGTTGGAGCAAGTTTACTTTCCGCTTGGATTTGTTGAGGATGTTGAACATCTTTTTAGCGTGTTCGATGTATTTGTGATGAGTTCGCAGGAAGAGGGACTGGGTAGCAGCGTGCTTGATGCATTTGTTTATAAAGTATCGGTGGTGGGAACTGATGCTGGCGGATTAAGCGAGTTGTTGAGCGATGGAAGAGCGATAAAATGTGCTAAAAAAGATGCCACAGCCATAGCCGAAGGAATCAACCAGGTACTTTCAAACGAGCATCTACGTACATCCATAGTGCAAAGAGCTTATAGATATGTATTGGAAAAGCATAATCTTGATTACATTACTCAACAATATATGAACGTTTTTAATCGGGAATGAAAAATTAAAGATCGAAAATTGAGCTACATAGCTTAATAGTTTCCACAATCATCATTCACCATTCACAATTCAAGAAAAGTGTCCTTCCTTCCAAATATAAATAAAGAAAAAATGGAGCAAACGCTTGCTGTCGGCGACGATTTTGCCTTGTTCGATTTGCTTGCCGAGCCCTTGCACGAAGAGCTCTATCGCAGGCAAGAGTTCCACTTTATGGATGAGCTTACAGAAGGACAACAACTACTCTTGTCATATGACTATTTGCGTAGTCAGGTGGCGCAGGGAGGCTTCATTCAGTTTCTCGTAAACGGCTACATCGGCCTGCTTCCGGAAATGCCCGGCTGGCTGCAGCGAATGGGTGCCGATGAAATGGCGCAGGTGATTGACGATGCCATTAAAGTCTATGTATTGAATCACGGTTTATTCTCAAAGGAACTAAGCAATGAGGAGTTCGCAAAACTGTACGAAGAACTGAAAGAGTTTGAGATCATTGACAGCCGGTTCAACAGCCTAAACAACGCCACTATTCACATTATGATGGAGTACGCGCGGAAGCATATCAATGAATTTGCCAGCTAATATTAGCCTTATGCTTCGGGTTTCTTTTCATTCGCTACGTCAAGGCTGAATTTTCGTATTGTAGGGGCAACAAACCATGTCGTCGCAACCACAATTATCGTCATACATCCTCCGAATACCACAGCAGGCACACTGCCCATCCATTTCGCCGTAAGACCACTTTCCACTTCCCCGATTTCATTTGAAGAACTAATAAACATCGTATTAACGGCAGATACACGACCCCGCATTTCATCGGGGGTAAAAAGCTGCAGTATGGTACTTCTTACCACCACACTCACTGCGTCCAGCATACCGCTAATCAGCAGCACTGAAAACGAAAGATAAACGTTCTTTGAAAGGCCGAAGATGATAATTGACACCCCATAGCCTGCTATACAGAGCAATAATTTGACACCCGGATTATTTTTCAGCGGTAGCCATGCCAGTCCGAAGAACATGATAATAGCGCCGATCCCCGGGGCCGCACGTAGCCACCCATACCCTACTTCCCCCACTTTAAGAATATCTCTGGCGAAAGCAGGAAGCAGAGCCGTAGCGCCGCCAAATAAAACGGCAAACATATCCAGCGACAAAGCTGCAAGGATGATCTGGGAGCTGAATACAAACTGAAGGCCTTCTTTGAGGCTTTTTAGAACCGGTTCCTTTTCCTTTTTAATGATCGCCTGCCTCGGAATAGAAAGGACAGCTACAAGCGCTACAACTTCAATTGCGGAGACTATGGCAAGACTTACAGGGACTTCTAGGACAGCTATCAGCAACCCGCCTAGTAAAGGGCCAATTACAGCGCCCGTTTGCCAGGAGGTACTGCTCCAGGTAACGGCATTGGGATAAAGCCTTCGCGGCACCAGAAGTCCTAAAAGCGAAAAAGAACTAGGGCTGAGGAACGCCCGAATAATTCCGTTGATAAAAAAGCCGACATAAACAAGATTTGTTACCGAAGCTATACTAAGGTAACTCTGCTGCTGGCTCCAACTAAGTAATACATAACCGGCTCCCAATACCACGTAGCCAGCAATACACCAGGCTATCAACGTTTTCTTTTCCCTGCGTTCCACGAAATGCCCCGAAAATAAGGAGACAGAAATAGCCGGAATTGCTTCGAACAATCCCAGTTTACCTATAGACCATACATCGTTCGTAAGGTTGTAAAGCCAGTACACGAGAATGGTATTCTGCATGAACAATGCGAGAATAATACAGAATCGCTGCGATAGATATTTCCGGAAAAGTGAGTAACGAAGGGCTTTATTCTTAAGAATAAACTTTATGGCTAGGCGCAAGTATCTTTCTTTTTCAGGCGCAAATTTATTGTTTCGGCAGTTGCCGGAAAAAATAAACCATGGCAAAGAAAAAAAGCCGCCCGAAGGCAGCTTTTTCTTTATACAAGAAGGAAAGTTCTATGGGAAGATTCCAAGCTCTTCGTAAGAAACGCCCACTTTATTGATAGCAACCACAAAAGCAGCAGTACGCATATCTGGTATATTTTGAGATATCATAGTATCGCGGATCTCGTGATAAGAGCTGATCATAGTGTCTTCCAGACCGGAATATACCAGATCCACTTCATCAGGTCCGTGCAGCAATTGCTTGCGCTCGATCTCTGTAATAGCCTTACCTGTCAGGTTTTCAACTGTTTTAATGATCAGTGAATTCTGGTTTTCACTGAAGCGCTTATCCATACGTCCAAAACGTACGTGGCTCAGATTTTTCAACCATTCAAAGTAAGAAACAGTTACACCACCTGCGTTCAAATACATATCAGGAACTACAATCACACCTTTAGCATTCAAAACGATGTCTGCCTCAGGAGTTAAAGGTCCGTTTGCACCTTCACCAATGATCTTAGCTTTGATACGGTCTGCGTTAGATGCATTAATCACGTTTTCCAACGCTGCCGGAATGAGGATGTCACACTCCTGCTCCATTACCTCTGCACTGTTCTTGAAATCTGTAACACCAGCAAAACCAAGTATAGAACCAGTTGCCTTACGGTGTTCTACCAATTTATAAAGATCAATACCGCCTGCATTGAAAACACCGCCTTCATATTCTGCGATACCAACGATTACAGCGCCAGCTTCATGGAAAAATCTCGCAGCATTATAACCTACATTTCCAAGACCCTGAACGATCACTTTCTTACCTGCAATACCAGTAGGAAGACCGATCTTATCCATATCTTCCTTTACGTTTACAACCTCACGGATACCGTAAAAGATACCAAGACCAGTAGCTTCAGTACGACCACGTACACCACCCTGACTTACTGGCTTACCTGTAACGCAACCAAGTGCGTTTACATCACCAGGATTTAAAGAAGCGTAAGTATCGGCGATCCAGCTCATTTCACGTGCACCAGTACCATAGTCAGGCGCAGGAACGTCAATACCAGCACCGATAAAGTTTTTCTTAACCAGTTCAGATGTATAACGACGGGTGATCTTTTCGAGTTCGTAAACAGTATAGTTTTTCGGATTAATTCTGATACCACCTTTTGCACCACCGAAAGGCACATTGACAATAGCACATTTATAAGTCATTAACGCAGCCAAAGCCATTACTTCATCCTGATTCACATCCATGCTGTAACGGATACCGCCTTTACATGGGAGTTTATGATGAGAGTGCTGTACGCGATACGCTTCGATCACCTCTACTTTTTCACCAATGCGTACAGGAAATTTTACTCTGTAAACGGAGTTACACGCCTTAATTTGTTCTAAAATGCCTGTTTCAAATCTTGTAAACGTTGCAGCTTTATCAAAGTTGCGCTCCACTCCGCGAAAGAAGCTGTAATGCTCCTGTGGTTTTGCGGTATTGGCAGTTGCTGTTTCTACCATAGCTTTTAAATTAAGAGAATAGATTATTTATTTTTTTCGAGTTTAGAAATTTTTCGGTCAAGATGTACCAGAAATGCGATAATTCCCGCAAAGATAGTCGCTAATACTAAAACGACCACGTATATTTTGCCATCTGTGCGCAGTGCATCAGCCATTTCAGGCTGGCTGTTTTGTGCATAAGAAGCAATGGATAATAGCAGAAAACTTAGGGACAGAAACGATGCTTTACGCATTTTTTACTTGTTTTTGAAAATCAAATGATAAATCATTTTCAACATTGTATCGGATCAGCATAACACGGATACGAAGGGTAGC
>DATJDP010000129.1:0-7414 GCA_035497355.1 Flavipsychrobacter sp. | reverse complement strand
TCGCGAGCGAGTCGCTCTCGCGGATTACCGGGTATACGGCTGATGAAATCTCTCAAATGCAAATACATCAGTCGATCCATCCTGACGATCTGCCGAAGTTGCTTTCAGATCGCGAACAGTTTTCGAATCCGGGTGCTATTATGAAGTTCACCTTCCGGTTCAGAAGGAAGGACGGGGAATGGATATGGATCGAAGGGGTATCCCAAAACCTGGTTACCGACCCGGCTATCGGCGGTATTGTTACAAATTACCGGGACATTACCGAGCAGGTGCGCTATGAGGAGGCACTAAGGCAGTCGAACGAGTATCTGAAGAAAACCAATAATGAACTGGATCGGTTCGTTTACAGTGTATCCCATGACCTTCGGGCGCCGCTCGCTTCAATACTTGGTGCCATAGAATATTCCGAATGTGAAACTGCTGATCCCGATATGCTGGAAAACCTTGCGCTGATGAAAACCAGTGCGCAAAAGCTGGACGGTTTTATTCTTGACATACTGGATTATTCAAGAAACGCCCGAACAGAAGTGAAAAGTGAAGAAATTGACTTCAAAGAACTATTTCATGACGTCAGCACCCATCTGAAATTTATGGGCACCGGCAATCGCAATGTAGATGTGAGGTTGGTCATTGAAACCAAAAAACCTTTTTACTCCGATAGAAGCCGGTTAAGCGTGGTATTGAATAATCTGATCTCCAATGCCATCCGGTATTGCAACCCGGTTGAAGAGCAACCTTTCGTATGGTTGCACGTATCATCGGATGATAATGGCACTATATTAAGCGTAGCGGACAATGGCATCGGCATCGATCCGAAGCACCACGAAAAGATATTTGACATGTTTTATCGTGTATCGCAAAGGTCAGCCGGTTCAGGGCTTGGCCTTTATATTGTGAAGGAAGCTGTGGAAAAACTGCAGGGCACACTGCAATTTGAATCTGAACCAGGCAAAGGCACTAAATTCATTATTTTTTTACCGGATTTAAATAAATAAAGACACGATGGCTCCGATCGATAAAACAAGCTTCAGGAAGGTAATGGTCGTTGACGATGCTTTGATAGACCGTGTAGTGGCAAAGAAAGTAATGACCCGTCACGCATTTGCACAAGAGGTGATCGCAGTAGAATCCGCTATGGATGCTCTTGAGTATCTCAATATGCATAATAAGAAGACGGACGAATTGCCCTGCCTTATATTCCTGGATATTAACATGCCGGAAATGAGCGGCTTCGATTTTCTGGATGAGTATCAGAAGCTTCCTGATGACATTAAACGGAAATGTATCATCGTGATGTTATCATCATCGCTTCATCCTGAAGACGAGCAGCGTGCGCTAAGTAGTCCTTATGTGCACAAGTTTCTCAGCAAACCGCTTAATGCAGACAAATTGCGGGAGATAGAACAGGAGGAAAAACTGTAATAAGGACATGATAAAGGGCACATCTCTGTGCTTCGCCCTCGAAGCGCCAGAAATAAAAAGGGTGATGTAGAGGACATCACCCGTCGCTTGTTTGGATTTATTTTGTCAGAATCTGTTAATATTCAGCGAACATCATGCCAGATGTGCGCTGTATTCCGTTTACTGTTGCGTACTAAGGTTCTGTTCGTCCGTTTCGGCAATAATATTTACAGCCGTCATCTGTTTGTGGGAGCTGTCCGTTTTTGCAGAAGTGCTGTATAGAATAAAGAAAACATGCTTTTCCTTGCCTTGCATCTCGCCCAAAAGATCAGGCATAACTAAAGAGCTGATGTTGCTGTTGATGACTCTGATCGCCTTGTGCCGGCATAGCCATTCATTGATCTGATCCTGTAAGGATGCAATATCGGTGTCTGTGAAGAACTGGATCTCTGTCATGGGTCATTGTATTTTAGATATCTGGTAATCATACCACTCCAAAGGGATGCCGCTGGCAGTGGCTTAACAAAGAATTACCGAAGTTCAGGGGTACTGTTTGGGGCTGTCCATCTCTCCGCTCATGCACTGAAAAATATTGTTAATTGCCGTACTTTTTGAAATTTTTCCAGTTGTAAGATATGTGTTCATAAACGCGCGATTGATGCCGGTTGTGAATTTAGAAAGACGGCGCGTAGAATGAATTGCTTTGCCTGGCGACCTTCATGGCAAAGGCAGCTAAATGGATCGAATAATTCGTGGCGCTAGCGGCTCCCGCACTTGATAAAAAAGTAATCAGCTGGTACGGGCCGTTGTGCAGCAGATCTGAAACAGTTTTGTCAGCGCAAAGTCGAATCATTTGATGCAGACGAAATTTGCATCGGGAAGCTGCACATTCCTTTCAGCAGACAGCATAAAAGCGAAATCGTTCAGGCGCTCCCTACAGAGAAACCCCATCAAACGTAAGACCTGAATTTCAACTATCAAACTGAGCAACAGCTATTCATATTGGCTAGGCGCTATACATTCGTGCCAGTATTCGACGATTTTCTTTATTGTATTCTCTAAAGCCTGCATAGAATTCGGCTTAATAAAAAAGCCTTGTACCGATAATCCATATGCGTCTGTCACAGATTTTTTGTTTGCCCCTGTTGTAAAGAACAAATAAGGGATGCACTTCATTTGCAGTTGCTCATTTGTAAAAATTCGGTTCCTAAGCTCAAAGCCGTTTATTTTGGGCATGTTGATATCAGAAAGTATCAGGAAAGGTTGAACATCTGACCGGTCGAGGAATTTTAAGGCTTCATTGCCATCTGAAAAATAAATGACCTTATTTTTATAGCCTAGTTTTTGAAATATTTCTTCGAGTATATCCTGATCATCCAGGTCGTCTTCAATTACTATTATCGGTCCCGATTTATCCATTGTATTGTGTGAGTTACAAAATAATGTTTCTATGCTCCCTGACTGTTAGATTCTGTTGCCGAATCTGTTCATTACAATCACCATATTTTATTGCTGATCCCACAATAAGATTCAAACCTTGTAAGCCGTCTATTGTTATATAAAAATGTAATTGTGACAAAACTCCACTAGGTACTTTGCAATCCGGGAAGAGGATATTCCTGATTGCCATATCGTGTTAGACTGACAGAAGCAATCCGGCTTTTGTAAACTTTGATGAGTCCTCTGTTTCCCAGTTCCGTCAGCAATACAAGCAGGGAATTGCTGGATATTCGCATTTCTGAAATAATATCGGAGATAAAAATCCGGTGATGAGGATTGAGTGTTTTAGTACTCATTTCTCTAGTCGTCCTGAGCACATTGACGCCGGTTGCTAATTGCTTCATTTGGTTAAATTGATCTGATCCTTGATTGTTCAATAACGGCGTCCCTCTACATAAACAACCACGATATGTTATTCAATAAACTTCAGATAGCATTGGTCAGTTGCCTATGTAAGGTAACTCTATTTCAGCCGGTAAAAGTTATTTTCACCACTTTACCCTTCTTTATTGTAACTTATTTGTAAAACTCATTCGTGGACGTTTTTTATTTGTTTTTTGTTCGGGCGGTTATAAATCTTCCAAGGGTATCCTTTTTTTGTCGCGGATATTCTTGAAAAAGCTTGGAGTTAGCCCCGTTATCTTTTTAAACTGTCTTGACAAATGCGCCACGCTGCTATAGTTAAGCCTGTAGGCTATTTCAGTAAGGTTTAGGTCGTCATATAATATCAGTTCTTTTGCCTTTTCGATTTTATTTATTATAATATATTGTTGAATCGTGATACCCTTAACTTCAGAGAATACGTTGGCCAGGTAGGTGTAATTATAATCCAGTTTTTGGCTGAGATGCTCCGAGTACTTCAGTAGAGGCAGGTCGTCGGAATAGTGTATCATCTCAATCACTACATTCTTTATTTTTTCTACCAGGATAGCCCTTTTATCATCCAGTAACTCTAATCCCGATTTTGCAAGGCTTTCCTTCAACAAGTGCTGTTGTACGCCGGATATGTCCTCAAGCGTTTCTAATACTCCAAGCTCTATACTGACATGTTTAATGCCCAGCTTTTGCAACTCCGCCGCTACGATCATCTTACACCGTAGACTTACCATATATTTAATGTACAGCCTCATATCAATTTAAGTTCGTTCAGAAGCCTATTGCTAGTCTTGGTATTCAGAACGAATTTCGTACCAGAAGGTTGATATGGCTCTGCTTTCCCTGCAATGCTCTTTTAAAGTATACAGCAATATGTGAATTCTGCAACAATTGTCACAAAGGGTGCAATGATCGTGAATGCGAACTAATCCATCTTTGCCAAGTGAAAATTCTTTCACAAAAAAATTAAAAGATATGCAAGACGAACAAAAGCGTAATCCGGGGGAATTTAAGATAACAAGCAACTGGGGAAACTCTTCAAAGGAATTAAGAGAGAAGCATCCTACACTTACTGAACAAGATGTGAAATTCGAGACGGGAAAGGAAAATGAACTACTCGGCAGAATGGAAAAAAAACTAGGTAAAAATAGAGATGAAGTTATTTCGATCATCCAGGAAGTTCAGCCGAAAAGCTAATTGTTACCAATTAAATAAATGAAGCGATTCTTTTCTATAGCCTTGCTCCCTGCCCCCCCACAACAATCCTATAAACCCTCAATGCCGGGGAGCAGGCAAATGGAAGATCGTTGTTACTTCACTTCAAAAGAGAATTATGAAAAGAATATGTTACTCAATTGCTCTCCTGACAATAACAATACAGGCAACAGCACAGACGATCAAGAGAAATTATATGGTTGGAGCAAACCTTATGACCACTTCTGTCAGTTTTCAAAACGACAACACTGGATATGATTTAGGGCTACAGCCTAAGCTCGGCTATTTTCTAAACGAAAACCTGGTAATAGGTTTGGCAGCAGAGCTGGGAGTGAGCGCTCAAAAATCGAATACTACTATGAATTATGGTCTTACACCATTTGCACGCATTTTTATCGGGAAACAAAATATGGACGAAATACCCAGGCACGTCATGTTTTATGTGGAAGCAGGCGCCGGATTTGGCGGACGTAATAGTCGCTTTAAAAACGCGGATGGCAGTAAAACCAACGTTACAACGAATGGACCAATATTTTATGCCGGACCGGGTGTCGACATATTTCTTAATCGTAATGTAGCTTTAGAACTTGGTGCAGAATATCGCCACATTGGCGGCTCTCCCGAAGTAAACCGGGTCGGTATTAATCTTGGATTCCAGATATTCTTATCGAAGGCAGCAGGGAACAAAACACAGGGGGATATAAACCCAGATATGAAAAACGACTAGGAATGAAGCGGGCGGGAGAGCAGCGTTGCATGGACAGTCCGAAAAGCAAAGACTAAACAGCAAATCGACCTGAAGAAAGACCGGCAACCTGTACACCGCCAAACCATTATTACAGTTAAAATCTATTAGGATGAAAACAACCGAATCACAAATAAGACGCGAGAATATAAACGGCTCTTTTATTGAAGACAAAAAAGCCATTGAAAACTTTGGCAAGGTTGCGTCTTATCTCGAGATTGCTGCAAAAGAATATCGCCATGCAGCCTCATATCATGTCGCATTGAAACACGATTTGGCATTTAGAAGCATTATAACAGCGCAGGGAAATGAATTACTTGCAAAAAGCTGTAAAGAAGAAATTTTGATTCATTATGCTTTGAATAGCTAATCTTCGGTATCAGAGTCATTCTCTTCTCGTCCGAGAGGAACGGATTGCTACTATACCGGATAAAACGCGTGCCGTTTATTTTCTACGCTTTGATCTCGAATACAAATAGCAACGACCGATCGCTCCGGCTTTCGTAAACTTCTGGATAATTATACATATCTCTACCTTGTGTTCATTTTCTTTCTGGCTCTACCAGTTACATATACCAAAAGCCTCCGGCACTTGCCTATTACCTTCTCTCATACGTCAGCTACTGCTGCCAACCTAATTTGTCAGTTGGCTCCGGATCAACCGTTTACGTTTTCTGCTCTTTACCCAGCTCTGCACAACAAACGGACTTCTTCCCAGGCTTCTCAATCGCTACTTTACAAACCGTCCACCGATCCATACCTATGAAGGCAAGCGATGACTTTCTTGTAAGGAAGTGAAACCTGGTAAAAAGCCTGCATTTATTTTTCCAAACCAACTGACACAAAAAAAACGGCTAACTAATTTGGTTAGCCGTTTCTGAGTTAAGGAAATGTTGTTTCATTTACCGGTAACGGGATCATCCACTATTGCAGGTATTGAAGACCTCCCATTACTGTCAGCTTTTGTACATTGTCCGCTATCTTTTTTTCAAGATCTGTGATGTCTTCGGTAATGTTGCTCATCTTACTTTGTGCATTACGTGCACGCGTGGAGTTTCTTTCAGCCCTTCGTGCAGATTTACGGGCTGTATTTGCCTTTCCCTTGTCCTGATCATCATTATTGAGAACGGTTGCAGCATCTTGATTTTTGCTTGCTGCTTTTTGGGATGCCGACGCTGTTTTTTCTACCTCGTAGTTCTGCTGAAAAATCTGATTCTGCATTTTGGCGAGTTGAATTTTCTGATTGTTGATCGTTATCGCCATTTGCAACTTGTCATTTTTGTTGTTCAACGCATTGATCGAATCAGCGCTTACCGTCTGTGCGGAGACTGCATTCACAAGCAAACACAAGGCAGCGCACAGGAAAATCGATTTCTGTTTCATAAAATTAAATGTGCGATACTGAGTTTTGATGATTACAGGTCGCCATCTATATAGAGCAATTACCGAGCCCCGATTGTACCATGTAGCAAGTATTAAGTAGAAAACGAGCAAGTAGTAAGCGGCTGGACAATCACAAACTATTAAACCATTCATCCCTGAGTTCATTTCCAATTTTTTTTCGCTTCCGTCATGTCCTTAGCTTTTACGAAGGCAAGTATTATAAATTCTTCGCTTGCTTCGTAGCCTTTTGGAATTTGTACATGGTCTGCCGGTCTCGCCGATGAAACTGTTTCAATTGCAAAAAATATAGCGAATGAAAAACACATAATAACATAGATAAGCCTTCCGTCTTAACCCTGTGATATCATATATTTACAAAAAAGCTTAACTTACACTGTAATGATTTTTATAGGTAGCGTGGTCATTATCATTTCTTTCAGACAGGATTAGCCGGAATCTCCTTATTCTTTTAAATTTTTCATCATGATCGGTTCTGACCTAAGGACAATGGTGGTGCCCTGCGCCCTGCTGTTATTTATTGCTGCCTCATGCTCTTCCGGTAACGGGAATGAGCCGAAACGTTATGGTTCGGCTCCTGAAGAAGAGGAAGGCGACGCCGTCAGGATATCCACCGCAGCAAAAGTGACCGGTACATTGTTTCTTACCAATGTTCACGAGATCGTTTCGTCAGACCTTACAGGAAGGATTAAATGTATGGTAATAGACAAGGCCGACTCCAACCACCTTATTGCCGGTGCTGAAAGCGGTGGCTTATGGTCTTCTTATAACAGAGGG
>DATJDP010000128.1:0-25701 GCA_035497355.1 Flavipsychrobacter sp. | reverse complement strand
ATGCGCAGCTTTCCATTTTCCCTACAAGCGGCTTCTGACTTGTATTGCACATAATCATTATAGGCTATAACTTCTGCCTTGATAAATCCTTTCTCAAAATCGGTATGTATAACACTGGCAGCTTGCGGTGCTTTCCATCCGCGGTGAATGGTCCACGCGCGTACTTCCTGCACGCCGGCAGTAAAATAAGTAATCAGATTCAGCAGTTGATAAGCTGCACGGATCAAGCGGTTGAGTCCTGGTTCTTTCAATCCATACTCGCCAAGAAATAATTCTTTGTCTTCTTCATTTTCCATCTCAGAGATCTGTGCCTCTATGGAATTGTTCATTATAATCACTTCAGCGCCTTCATCATGTGCCGCCTTCGCAAGCGCTTCCGAATATTTATTGCCTGTATGGATACCGCCTTCATCTACATTCGCTACATACAGTACCGGCTTTTCTGTCAGCAGAAAAAGATCAGCAACTGCTTCGCGATCCTCGCCTTCGAGTTGGAGGCCACGTATATTTTTCCCTTGTGATAGATGCTCCTGGCAGCGAACCAAAACATCATAAACACGTTTGGCCTTGGGGTCGTTCTTTGCAATCTTTTCGTAGCGGCTCACTTTCCTTTCAACGCTATCCAGATCCTTGAGCTGCAGCTCAGTGTCAATGATCTCTTTGTCAGAAACAGGATTGATCTCACCTTCTTCCCGAAGGATGTTTTCGTCCTCAAAGCAACGGATCACATGGACGATAGCATCTACTTCGCGAATGTTTGCCAGGAACTTGTTGCCGAGCCCTTCGCCCTTGCTTGCCCCTTTTACCAGTCCGGCAATGTCTACGAACTCAATGGTTGTAGGTACTATCCGATTAGGCTGTACCAGTTCTGCCAGCTTCGACAGCCGCTCATCCGGCACATCTACCTGTCCTACGTTGGGCTCTATGGTGCAGAAACGATAATTGGAAGCCTGCGCCTTAGCGCTATTACTTACAGCGTTGAATAGAGTTGATTTACCAACATTAGGAAGTCCTACAATACCTACTTGTAAAGCCATCTGCTTTTTAAAAATTTGCGCAAAGGTAAGAGACCAGGACCATTTATAGGAAACCGGATGAGGAGCGATCCTTCACGATGGTAAATCAGGCAGTTGAGTATTAGCACATTCTTAAGAAATATTGCGGTTCTAATTGCTACTTTTACGCGTCATACAAAATAAAATTCATGCGACTTGCCTTCTGGAGAAAGAAAGAAGAAGAGAAAAAAATAAAAAAGAGAAAACCGGTTTGGCGTGAATGGCTGGATGCTGCTGTTTTTGCTATCGTTGCAGCAACGTTGATTCGCACATTTCTGGTAGAGGCCTATACGATCCCTACAGGATCAATGGAGGGAACCCTGCTGGTCAATGACTACCTTTTCGTAAGCAAAATATCTTATGGCCCGCGCATACCGATGACGCCGCTCGCGGTTCCGCTGGTGCATAACACTCTGCCGGTTACAGGCGGGAAATCGTATTCGGAAGCTGTGAAATGGGATTACCACCGCTGGTGGGGATTTGGCGATGTGGAGCGTTATGACGTCGTAGTATTCAACTTTCCGGAAGGTGACACCATTATCAGAGAGATGCCAGACCAGGACTACTATATTTACGAGCGTGCACTGGGAAGGCAAACAGTACTGAACACCTATACCGTTGATACGCGACCTGTTGACAAGACGGACAATTACATAAAACGTTGCATAGGTATACCAGGCGATAAGCTAGAGCTCAGAAACGGCATTGTCTACGTTAATGACAAGCCTTCCCCTGTATTCCCGCATTCAAAAATGGAGTACCGGGTAATAACAAACGGAAGTCCGCTAAACACAGAAGCTCTGTACGAGCAGAAGGCTGAGGTAATGAATGTAACGGGGAATGAATATGATCTGCTGATTGAAAATCAGGCGGTGCCTGCGGTTCAAAAGCTGCCACAGGTAGCCAGGTTTATTCCCGTAATAGCGCCGAAAGGCGAAGTGGGCAGCGTACAGGCCTGGACATTTCCCCAGGACACTACTCACTTCAAATGGAATCTGGACAACTTTGGACCTCTGGTTATTCCTAAAAAAGGAACTACCGTTCAGCTAACGCCAGAAAACATTGCTCTTTACCGCCGCGTTATCGGTGTTTATGAAGGCAATAAATTAGAAGAGCAAAACGGACAATTTATTATCAATGGCAAACCTGCCACATCCTATACATTTAAAATGGATTATTTCTGGATGATGGGAGACAATCGGCATAACTCTCTGGACTCACGATTCTGGGGCTTTGTGCCAGAAGATCATGTGGTAGGCAAAGCCTGGTTTGTATGGCTTAGCTACGGTGAAAATGGCATTCGCTGGAGCCGGTTATTCAGAGGGGTGCATACTTTGGAGCAATAGGACCCAACTCAACGTTATTTCTGGCATTTACAGGGCGGTGATAACTTCTTTTCCTTTACAATTTGAATTCAATCAAAGACAATTCCGTACCGTTTGTCTTTGATTGAATTTGTTTTTTATTGACGCAACCGATGGTCACTTTAACCACAGCGCTCAGTAATAATTCACATATGCCGGTTCTTTCTATCATTGATTCACCTCCAGCTAACATCAATTGGCACCGTCACTCACGGCATATCGTCGGTTATTAACAGTGGCTCACATCGAATTCACATAAGCTTGCATCTTACTCACATCAGTTTTGCCGTTGCTGACACTGGAGGCGGATAACCAGGACACTCGATTTTCTCCTAACAGATTTGCTGTTTTCGGGGTGGGTCGTTTTGTTGTTTGTCGCTCGTCTTTACTCAAATCAACTTTGGTTTTCGATAGTCTGGCAAATAAAACTAATCTGTCCGAAAACAGCTATTCTTACTTATTTTTGACACCTTACTATTTAAAATCATGATTGAGACCCCGGTGAAGAAAGCCCCGCTTTTTGGAGAAGACAAGATGTCGGCCGTCGATGCGATTTCTCAAGCTCAATTCATTGCCTTCGCGCCTTATATTTTTCAGGCTTCTGTATTGCTACGGGACAAAGGAATTTTAAAGGTTGTAGATGATGCAAAGGAAAACGGCATTACCATCAGCGACGTGCAGAAAAAAGTGGATATGAGCCATTACGCTGTACGGGTATTGGTTGAAGCAGGTCTCGGTATCGGGCTTGTATATCGACGTGAAGGAAAATACTTCCTGACGAAAACAGGTCACTTCTTTATTAATCATCAGATGTCGGTTGTAAACACCGATTTTATGAGGGATGTCTGCTACGACGGTGCGCAAGATCTTCAAGCATCGCTGGAACAAGGCAGACCAGCAGGTCTGCGCCATCTCGGAGACTGGGAAACAATTTACCAGGGGCTGTCAATACTTCCTGAGCCGGCTAAAACGAGCTGGTTCAATTTTGACCACTATTATTCCGACAATGCCTTTCCGGAAGCGCTGCCAATGGTGTTTGCAAACAATCCTAAAAAGATCATGGATATCGGCGCCAATACAGGCAAGTTTACTTTAGCCTGTCTTGATTACAATAGTGAGGTGGAAGTGGGCCTGGTAGACCTGCAGATACAACTGGGTGTAGCAAAGCAAAATATCGAAGCTGCAGGTTACGGAAACCGTGTCACCTACAATCCGCGCAATGTGTTACACGCTGATGCAGAACTGCCGGAGGGGTACGACATTATCTGGATGAGTCAGTTTCTTGACTGTTTTGCTGACGAGGAGATCGTTTCGATCCTTCAAAAATGCTATCGCGCGCTACCGAACCATGGCCGCATTTTCATTAACGAAACCTTTTGGGACGTGCAGCGTTTCCCTGCGTCTGCTTTTAGTCTGCAAATGACCTCCCTTTATTTCACTACAATGGCAAATGGTAACAGTCAGATGTATGATAGTGAAGTGTTTTTCAAATTGATAGAAGAGGCAGGATTTAAAGTCGTCCAACAATATGATAATATTGGTTTAAGTCATACTATCTTAGAGCTCCAAAAAAAATAAATTGATATACCCGACCTCCATTTAATGTAGAAATTAAATGGTCAAATCTCTCCTTTATGAATATCAAGAAGCAAGTAGATGTACTCGTGATAGGCGCAGGCCCTTCCGGTACAATAACCGCGTCTATTCTGCATCAGGCAGGCTTGTCTGTACAAATTGTTGAAAAAATGCTGTTCCCGCGTTTTGTGATTGGCGAAAGCCTTTTGCCGCGCTGTATGGAGGCACTGGAAGAAGCGAAATTTCTTGACGCTGTAAAAGCTAAAAACTTCCAGCAAAAAGACGGAGCTAAGTTTGTGATGGATGGAAAGATCTGCGACTTCAATTTTTCGCAGCAGTTTACACCCGGCTGGCAATGGACATGGCAGGTGCCGCGTGCGGAGTTTGATAAGACGCTTGCAGACGAGTGCGAAAAAATGGGCATCCCGATTGCATACGAAACAGAAGTGGTGAACGTTCAGATCTTTGACGACCATTCCCTGACAACCGTAAAGACGAAGGAGGGAAGTGTAGAAACGATTCAGTCGCGATTTATCGTTGATGGTAGTGGCTATGGACGGGTATTGCCGCGTTTGTTTGGCCTTGACAAGCCTTCGAACCAGCCGCCGCGTAAAGCAGCTTTCTGTCACATGACCGACCCTAACCGTAATGCCGCTGCAGAACCAAGCAGAATTACTATTTACGTTCACGATCCAAAGACATGGATCTGGGTCATTCCATTTTCAAATGGCAACACTTCCGTAGGCTATGTGGGCGATCCTGAATTCTTTGATAAATATACAGGCACACCAACAGAAATATATCGCCAGCTTCTGGCTGCAGAACCAGAACTGAAAGACCGTTTCAGCAATGCAGAACTGGTATGGCCGGAGCCGAGAATATTGCAAAGCTGGAGCTCGTCAACAGATAGTTTTTATGGCAAAGGCTTTGTACTTACCGGAAATGTAACGGAGTTTCTGGATCCTGTGTTTTCTTCGGGTGTTACCCTTGCTTCCGTTTCTGCACAACTCGCCGCCAAACTGATAATCCGTCAGTTGAACGGAGAGCAGGTAGATTGGGAAAATGAATACCAGAAAACGATGCAACGTGGCGTAGATGTGTTCCGTACCTATGTGAACGGCTGGTATGAAGGGGACCTGTTCAACATTTTCTTTGTAGAGAACCCTAATCCCGAGATCATGTCGCAGATATGCTCTGTGCTTGCGGGGTATGTGTGGGATGAAAACAACCCTTTTGTAAAACAACATGAAAAGAATATGCGCACACTGAGTCGCTATCTTGCTGCTCAAAAGGCGGATGCCTAACAGGCAGAACTGCTCATAAAACGACGGGGAGATTCAGTTTGGAAATCACACATTGGATAAAAATAATTGAAGGAAACATTGTAAGGGATGGTCATATTATTACCATCCGGAAAGATAATGCTCCCGAAAATTTTTATCGGCAATTACAGTACAGCTATCCGAAATTCTTTAAGATGGATGTGCTTTGCAAATGGGCCTGGCTCGGCGCAGAGACGTTACTCCATGATCAGGCCGCTTTTGCCTATGAAGGCATGGACAAGAATAGGATAGCAGTAGTGATGGCAACTGCTCACGGTTGCCTTGAGGTTGATAAAAAATATCAACAGTCGATGCAGACGATACCCAGTCCCGCGTTATTCGTCTATACACTTAGTAATATTATGCTTGGTGAGATCTGTATTCGTCATGGTTTTAAAGGGGAACAGATGTGTCTTGTCGCCGATCGGTTCGACAGTTCAGAGCTTTATTTTTATGTGAGCGATCTTTTAGAAAACAGAGGGATGGACGCCTGCCTTTGCGGATGGGTAGATGCAGTGAATGATGAATATGATGTCCGGATGTTTTGGGTGGTTAAGAAGGGGAAAGGCTTGCCTTTCTCTGCGGCGGCTATGGAAGGGTAGGATGTAGGTGCGGATGGCAGAAGGGTAGAAAGGTATAAAGCAGAGAACGGACTGTCATCAAAAATGCGATCCGGCAGTTATATGATTCCTGGGGTAGACATACATATGGCAATGTCATTTATGCGCCCTCAAAATCCGAAAATTAGAAGAATAGGTTTTCCCACACTCATGTTATATTCGTGTGCTCAAACAGGGATATAACATGGGGTCAAAAGCCTTTGTGGTGAACACGGGTGTTATTACAGCAATTGGAAATGATACGGAAGCATGCAGACAATCGCTAATGAACGGCAATTCAGGCATCAGTAAGGCTACCTATCTTCAAACATATTGGCAGGACGAGCTACCTGTCGGCGAAGTAAAACTTTCTAATGAAGCCCTCGCATTGATGAGCGGCATTAGTCCATCCTTTCCGCGAACTGCTCTCCTTAGTGCTGTGGCAGTGAAGGAAGTGTGGGGCCCTTTTGAAGAAAGAACCAAAGGTTTGCGCATCGGTTTTTTTTCCGCTAACACCGTTGGCGGAATGGATCTTACCGAAAAACTATATACAGAGTTTAAAGACCGTAAAGATTATAGCAACATACGGGAAATCGTTCATCACGAGTGCGGCGCCATAACAGAGTTGGTATCTAGGCATTTTCATATTTCAGGTTTCACTACTACTGTCAGCACAGCATGCTCTTCCTCCGCCAACAGCATTATGATGGCGGCTCAGATGATTGAAAACGACCTGCTGGATATTGCCATTGCCGGCGGAGCAGACTGCCTTTCCCTGTTCACCTTAAACGGTTTCAATACCTTAATGATCCTCGATAAGCAACCTTGTCAGCCATTCGACAATAATAGAAGGGGTCTTAACCTTGGTGAAGGCGCAGGATATCTGTTACTGATGAATGAAAAGGCAAAAGAGCAGTGTAATGCAGATGCAATTTGCACGGTAAGCGGCTATGCCAATGCTAACGATGCCTACCATCAAACCGCCTCTTCCCCGGAAGGCACGGGTAATAAACTTGCTATGCAGCAGGCAATTGAAAAGGCAGGAATACAACCTTCTGATATTGATTATATCAATCTTCACGGAACCGGGACGGCAAACAATGATAACTCAGAAGGAATAGCAATCAGTGAACTATTTGGTAGAAATCCGCCAAAGGCTTCATCAACGAAAGGATTTACGGGACATACACTTGGCGGGTGTGGCGGTGTGGAGGCAGTATTTTGTGCATTAGCTATTCGGGATGGAATGGTGTTTCCTAACCTGCGCTGGCAAACACAAATGGAAGGCCTAAGCTGGAAGCCCGTTACGACACTGGAGACGGGACTACCCATTACGCATGTACTTTCCAATTCTTTTGGGTTTGGCGGCAACTGCTCTTCGTTGGTACTTTCAAAACTGGAAGCGTAACGCAGCACAATAAAAACACGGATGAACTTATACGTCTATAGAACAGGAATTTTAAGTGGAGCAGGAAATAATAGTGAAGAAGGTTTTTTACGAACAGTTCCTGATTACCATACTGATCGATTGCTTTGCCTGGAACCGGACTATAAGGCCTACATTCCGCCAATGCAACTTCGACGGATGAGCAAAGCCGTGCGAATGGGTATTGGTGCAGCAAAAATGGCAGTAGGAGATACCCATGCGGATGCTATTTCAGTTGGTACAGCATTCGGTTGTCTGCAGGACACCGAAATATTTCTCTCGAAGATGGTGGAGCAAGAGGAGCAAATGCTGACGCCAACTGCTTTTATACAGTCGACGCACAATACCGTTGCAGGGCAAATTGCACTACTCACAAACTGTCACGGACATAATCTTACCTATGTACATCGCGGCTATTCTTTCGAACATGCGATGATCGGTGCACAACTTCACCTGAAGGAACATCCAAATCAGAGTATGCTGGTGGGAGGCATTGAAGAACTAACTGAAACCAGTATTGAAGTACTAAAGCAGGCAAAAGTTTATCGTAAGGAATCTTCTACACCCGGGAGTATTTTGGAAGAGAGCCGGGAAGGAAGCATTGCGGGAGAGGGATCTGCTTTTTTCCTTGTAGGAAACGAGCCGAAGGAAAAGAATGGACTTGCAATAAAGGACATCTCTTGCTTTACTACCAGAGATAGTGATACCGCGTTGCAGGGTGTGACGGATTTTCTCCGTTCAAATAACCTAAGTAAAGACGATATTGATCTTGGCGTGCTGGGTATTAATGGTGATAAAAGAAGTGCTGTGTTCTATGGAGCACTGCGGGAAGAGATGCTAAACACTTGTAGTCAGGCTGCCTTCAAGCATCTGTGTGGTGAATACCCGGTGGCCAGCTCTTTTGCATTAGGCATGATTGCTGAAGCAGTAAGCAGCGGTCTGGCTGAAAGCAGCATTCTAAATCATCCGCCAAAAAACTTAAATCGTATTCTTTTAATCAACAATTTCCTGGATCACTATAGTTGCTGGTACCTGTCGACACAATAACTTTATTGCGGCTGGCACCTTTTTTAAGATCAGTCTATCACTTTCTCAAGAAACAAATAAATGGCACGTCATATTTACGAAACAGGCATCATTGGTAATTGTGGTTTTCTGGCGCATATAAATAAGAATACTAACGTAAGCTGGCTCTGCTGGCCACGTTTCGACAGCAGCTTTGTATTTGGCAGCCTGCTGGATACGAAAAAAGGAGGAGAATTTTCGATCCTTCCGGAGGGGGAATATAACAGTGTACAACGATATATTGAGAATACCAATGTGCTGGTGACTGAAGTAGAATGTGCCGATGGCTGTAAATACAAGATCACTGATTTCGCTCCGCGCTTTCGTCTGTATGATCGCTATTTCCGCCCGCTGATGCTGGTGCGCAAGTTTGAGCCTATATCCGGTAATCCGAAAGTAAAAGTGACTTGTAAGCCCGCGGGAGAATATGGGGACATCCAGACGACGCCTTTACAGGGAAGCAATCACATTGAGTTTGTAGGGCTGGATCGGCCGCTTCGGCTAACGACAAACGTTTCGACCAACTATGTTTTGGATGAGCAACACTTTGCATTAAATGAGCCAAAATACCTTGTTCTTACCTATGGCTTGCCTCTGGAAGCTCCGCTGGTTACCACTGCAGAAGATTTTCTAATGAGGACTGTTGCTTACTGGAGGAGCTGGATAAAGAATACGGGCATCGGCAACATGTATCAAAATCAGGTGATCCGTTCATCACTTGCTTTAAAAATCCACCAGTATGAGGACACTGGCGCTATCATTGCAGCAAGTACTACAAGTTTGCCGGAATACGATGGGAGTGGCCGGAACTGGGACTATCGCTACTGCTGGCTCCGGGATGCTTATTATATCCTGAATGCCTTTAATAATATCGGGCACTTTGAGGAAGCGGAACAATATTTCCATTTCATTGCCAATCTGCCTACTCGTGAAGGTGGTAGATATAATCCCTTATATACCATTACCGGCAATGCGGAGTTCAAGGAAAAGATCATTGACCTGGAAGGCTATAAAGGGAACAAGCCTGTGCGTGTTGGCAATCAGGCGGTGGAGCATATTCAGAATGATACCTATGGACAGGTCATGCTCTCCCTGTTACCACTGTACACCGATCGCCGCTTTATTTTTGAAGAACGACAAGATTCATCGCGATGGATCAACGATATTCTGACACAGATAGAAGCCACCATTGACGAAGCTGACGCAGGTATCTGGGAGTTCCGGACGCTTGCTCATCACCATTGTTATACCAATCTTTTCCAATGGGCAGGCTGCAAAGCCGCTATGAAAATGGCCAGACACATTGGGGACGAAACACTGTTCGACCGTGCAAAAACGCTAATGAAAAAAGCTGCGGAAAGGATAGAGTCCTGCTATGATGAAAAACGAAAAGTGTACACAATGGCAGACGGGATCGAAGCGCTGGATGCATCTACGTTGCAACTCATTATGATGCACTACCTCGATCCGAACTCGCAGCGGGCGCGCGATCACCTAACGGCGGTGGAAAAGGAATTGAAAGCAGAGCATGGTCTGTTCTATCGGTACGTTGTTGCTGATGATTTTGGTAAACCCAAAACGACTTTCCTTATTACAGCCTTCTGGTATGTAGAAGCGTTGGCCTGTGTTGGCCGGGTGGGAGAAGCGATAGAAAACTTCAACAGCCTCCTGAAATTCACGAATCATCTTGGTTTATTAAGCGAGGATGTGGACGCAACAGATGGCAGTCAGTGGGGCAATTTTCCTCAGGCATATAGTCATGTGGGTTTAATGAATGCAGCCTATAGAATCGCGAAGAAGCTGGATTATCCCGGGTTTATTGACTGATCTGCTATTTTACCTGCTGCATTTCTACCAATCTTTTGTAAGCGCCATTCGCTGCAAGAAGCTCGTTATGCGTTCCGCGTTCGATGATCTTTCCTTTTTCCAGGACAACAATTTCGTCTGCATGTTGGACCGTTGATAGCCGGTGAGCGATAACGATACAAGTGCGGTTTTTCATGAGGGAATTGATAGCCTGCTGTACAATACGCTCGCTTTCTGTATCTAAAGAAGAAGTGGCTTCATCAAGGATCAGGATAGGAGGGTTTTTTAGAACCGCCCTTGCAATGGTGACACGTTGGCGTTCTCCGCCGGAAAGTTTGTTTCCTCTGTCGCCAACCACAGTATCGTATCCGTCAGGTTTACTGGTGATAAAATTATCAGCATGGGCGATACGTGCAGCCTCTTCCACCTGTGCTAATGTCGCTCCGCCGGTTCCAAGAGTGATATTGTTATAAACAGTATCATTAAAGAGGATCGGTTCCTGACTCACAACGCCCATTAGTCTTCGAAGGTCGTCGAGCCGGGCGTCTTTTACGTTTGTTCCGTCAATTAATATCTCACCAGCGGTTACATCATGAAATCTTGGGATGAGATCTGCCAGTGTTGATTTACCCGCGCCGGAAGAGCCGACAAGCGCTACAGTTTTTCCTTTTTCAATTACAAGATTTACATCATCCAGAATCTTTCTCTCACCATAGGAAAAATGAACATGCCTCAGTTCGATCTGCTTTTCAAATGCTTTTATAGTTTTTGCGTCAGGTGCCTCTTTAATAGTATTGTCTATTGTCAACAGATGTTCGATCCGTTCAAGTGCCGCAGAACCCTTCTGGATATTGAAAAAGGAGGTTGAAAGGTTCTTAAACGGATTAATAATTTGCGTAAAGAGAACGATGTATAGTAAAAACTTTTCCGCGGTCAGAGCAGACTGATTCGAGAAAATAAGCTGTCCGCCATACCAAAGCACCACGCTTACAATTAACACCCCCAGGGTTTCCGAAAACGGCGATGCTAATTCTCTCTTTGCAGCGATCTTGTTTCTGGTACGGAACAAATAGTTGTTGATCTGCATAAACCGAAGGTGCTGATGCTTTTCTGCGTTAAAAGCCTTTACGACCCGCATACCCACCAGTGTTTCATCTATTACACCGAGCATATTTGCCAGTTGCTCCTGCGCTATGTTGCTAGACTTCTTCAGCGACTTTCCTATCCTTCCAATGATGTAGCCGGAAATAGGCAGGAAGATCAATAGGAAAAGGGTAAGTGTAGGACTTATAATGACCATGTAGGTAAGAGTGATCAGAATAGCGAAAGGCTCTCGGAAAATGACTTCCAGCGTCGCCATGATCGAAAGTTCTACCTCATTAATATCATTGGTCATGCGGGAAATCAAATCACCTTTTCTCTCTTCTGTGAAAAAACCGATTGGCAGCGACAGCGTTTTTGTGTAGATATCGTCCCTCAGCCGCCTGATCACAGCGTTCCTTATCGGGTTGAGTATGTACTGAGCCAGGTAAATAAAGAGGTTTTTTAAGAGTGTAAATGCAACAACAGCGACACAGATGTAGGTAAGCGTTTTCAGCTTTCCCTGGTCCGATACCAGCTGTTGCACCTGGTCAGAGATAACCGAAAGGATATCCTTCTTGCCCGTTATTTTCTCTTCTCCATTTCCTCTGAACAGTACCTGCAATACAGGCACCAGCATGCTAAAAGAAAACAAACCGAAAAGTATCGCCAGGACGTTGCTTGTAAAATATAAAGCTATCTGGCCTTTGTAATCGGCCAGATAGCGAAAGATCCTCGAAAGTCTTTTCATTCTGATTTATTCAATTGTGTACGACATAGTGCCGTCTTTATCATCTTTCAGCATTACGCCGGCTTCTGCCAGCTTGTTCCTTATCTCGTCAGAGGTTGCCCAGTCTTTTCTTCTTCTTGCGTCCTTTCTTATATCGATCAAAACGGATAGAACGTTGTCCAGCTTATCGCTTGTTTTTGCCTGTAATCCCTGCATTCCAAGGATGTCTTCGAGATAAATTTTGAAAGTATCCTTCATAATTTGCAGGGTTTCTTCAGACAGTGCGTCTGCAGATACCTGTCCGCCTTTGATGCCGTTAATAACAGGTGCTAATTCAAACAGATTGGCGATAACTTTCGCCGTATTAAAGTCATCATTCATGAAATCCTGACATTCCTTACACCATGTTTTTACTTGCTCGTTTAAGCCGGGGTCTTTGGCTTCCGTCGTGTTTAGGGAAAGGCTTATCAGTACCTCATACGCCTCCCATAGCCTTCTAAGCGCCTTCTCAGATGCCTGCAGTGCCTCGTTTGAGAAGTCAAGGGTACTGCGGTAGTGGGTTTGCAGAATATAAAAACGAACCACCATGGGATGATAGGCTTGTTCGAGCAAAGGGTGATTGCCACTGAAAAGTTCCGTCAGCTTGATCACATTATTGTAGCTCTTGCCCATCTTCCTGCCGTTGATGGTGATCATGTTGTTGTGCATCCAGTAATGAACCGGTGGATGACCATGAGCAATTGTTGACTGTGCGATCTCAGACTCATGATGTGGAAACTGAAGGTCCATACCGCCTCCGTGGATATCAAACACATCCCCCAGATATTTAGCACTCATAGCCGAACATTCGATGTGCCAGCCGGGAAACCCTTCGCCCCACGGACTCTTCCAGCGCATAATATGTTGGGGTGGGGCTTTCTTCCACAGCGCAAAATCTGCTTTATTTCTTTTTTCTTCCTGCCCTTCAAGATCACGCGTCGTTTCCAGCAGGTCGTCCACTACCCGCCCGGAAAGCTTGCCATAAGGGTATTTTTCGGCATATTTCTTTACATCAAAATAAACAGAGCCATTCACTTCATAAGCATAACCATCTTCTATGATTTTCTCAATCATACTGATCTGCTCAATGATATGGCCCGTGGCGGTCGGCTCAATAGTTGGCTCAAGGGTATTAAAAAGGCGCATCCCCCAATGGAAAAGACTTGTGTACTTATGCACCAGTTCCATCGGCTCGAGCTTTTCCAGCTTCGCCTTTTCCGCAACCTTATCTTCCGCCTCCCGTCCTTCTTCCTCGAAATGACCGGCATCTGTAATGTTTCTTACATAACGCACTTTATAGCCAAGATGAAGCAGGTAGCGATATACAACATCGAAAGTGATATACGGACGCGCATGGCCTAAATGCGATTCACCCGAAACGGTCGGGCCACATACGTACATACCGGCATACCCGGGAATGATCGGTATAAACTGCTCTTTTTGTCTGGTAAGCGAATTGTAAATAAACAGATCGGACATTCGAATATCTCTTTTGCGAAAAGCCTTGGTAAAAAAATTACAATAGTGTGCAAAAATAAGGGTTACTCGCTTGCCTTACTTTTTATTTCGAAATTGGCAATGATCGGGCTGTGATCTGAAAGGGGGGAGTATGCAGTTTTAAAAGCTGTAAGCGTTAAAGCGTCTGCGCTATAGAAGATATGGTCAATCCTAAGAGTAGGAATGATCTGATTGTAGGTTCTGCCAAGGCCTCTTCCTTTATCTGCAAACGCATCATGAAGATCGCCTTTGAAAGCCCGGTACGTATAGGAAAAAGGAAGATCGTTGAAGTCGCCGCAAACGATAACAGGATATCGGCTTTTCTTTAGTATAGCTGTAGCTTTTTTCACCTCCTGTGCCCGTTCAGCATAGGCCGCATTAAATTTCCATAGAAACGGGCGCGACTTGTTTAGGCTTTCCGTATTCTTTTCCTGCTTCACCTCTTCTATCAATGCCTTGTCTTGATCACTAAGCCGGAAAGACTGCAAATGGACGACTCCAATCCGTACAATTTCTCCATGGATACTCAAATCACAGGTTACAAGATAGATGTATGGGCTTAATTCATGTGCTTCATAATTAAGCACAGGGAATCTGGAGAAAACGGCTGTGCCTATCCATATCTTCGGCCCAAAGCCATTATCCATATTAAAATGGTAAGCTTTATACTTCCCATTGGAAATTATCTTATCAGGATAAATTCTTTTTTGCGGCTCAGCATTTACAGCAAACTCCGGCAAACACACCACGTCCGGGTTTTCCTTTTTTATGAAATCCACAATGCCTTTAGCATACTCTTTTTCATAGGGCGTATTAAAAGTGCCCATTGCATGAACGTTCCAGCTCATTAGCTTGAAGCGGTATTTTCCTTTTGTCCAGTCATTCGAAGAAAAATAATGAAGCCCAAAGATGGCCGGGATCATTTGCCAGCAAATAACAAGCACTATCACCGATAACAGCATGCGAGCCTTATGAAAGGAAAAAAGCCAGAGGAAAGCAAAGAAAAAATTGATGACAATGGCAAACGGTGTGGTAAGGCTAAAGAGGGCAAGGTATTTTATTTTTTCCGGGCTGATGATGGAAGCTAAAAAGCAAAGCAACAGCCAGACGGCAGCAGCGATATTTAGCAAGAAAACGGTGCTGCTAAAGATCCTTCCAATAAAGTTTGTTGATTTTTTAGCCAAGATGTCTAATCTTTTCCGGCTCTAAATAAAACATCTTTTTCTTCTCTTGAAAGAGAATGATAGCCGTGATCATTTATTTTATCAAGAATTTCATCAATACGATCCTGCGAAATTCCTTTTTTGGGTTCATACATTGTCCTCAGAATTTCCACTCTTTTCCGGCTCTTTTTCTCACTTAGCGCGGCCTCATCAGGGCTAAAGTTCTGCTGTAGCCCTTCAACTTTGTTATAGATAAACTCGCCCGGACTGTAACCTGTTCTCAATAATCTTGAATAGACAAATCCTGTCAGCGCGCCGCCAACACAAAGCATCATGGCAGGGACATTGTAAGGAACATAGACTATAAGGTCGAGAAACACATAGATAGAAACGATCAGTGCAAGGGGAATGCTGAACCCCGGCGTCAAATAAAGACGATAGGATGGAGCCATACAAAGAGCCGCAACCGCTAAAGCAAGAACGCCGGCATTCGCTCCCAGGAAATAGTCCTGACTGGTATGAAAGAAGTCCGAAGGAATAAACTGAGCGCCTATGTAAAAACCACCGCCAATAATCAAAGAATAAAAAAACAACGGAATGACCTGTTTATAACCGGCCAGGGTTTGCAATACGGATGCAAAAAGATAAACCCAGATCATATTGGTTAACCAGTCCCAAAAACCCTGGTGCACCCAACCGTAGGTAAATATTGTCCAGAATTTGTGCTTGAACGTTTCAATATTAGATAGGCCAATATTGGGAAACATAATTGAAAACACATCATTTTTTTCCTTGCCCGCCACCAGCATAATAATGCGTGTGAAGTGAAAAATAATGAATGTAACACCTGTTACAACTATAAGCTGTAATGCCCCATTTTCGTTGTAGCCTGGTATAAGCGGTTTGGCCGGTCTTCTGTAAACTGTCTTCATAAAAACAACTCAATAGAATTTGTTACGGACGTTTCGGTTCCACAATTTTAAAATGATAAAAGCAACAAGCATACCACCAATATGAGCGAAATGCGCAATATTATCTCCAGCCGAATTGCGCACACCTGCATACAATTCGAATAAAGCATAGGCACCTACAACCCATTTCGCTTTAATAGGAACGAGGAAGTAGATGTAGAGCAGTGTATTGGGAAACAAGTATCCAAACGCGAATAGGATTCCGAATACAGCTCCTGATGCACCCACTGTGGCTTCATTAATAGATTGACTATAGTATTGCCCGATGAGCTCAATAGATTTGGAGGAACATGGAAGACACGAAGGATCGGATACCCAGTAGGCGCGAAATTGATTGAAAGCCTGATAGCGATCCAGGTTATGCTGCTGCATGAACGTGAGAAAGTTATTCAACGTAGCGTTTTGCTGGTAATTGTAGAAAGCCGTTTCAAACGTGTGAAATTCATAACCAAGAACGGCCAGATGGCAAAAAGCTGCACCGATGCCGCAGATCAGATAAAAGAGTATAAATCGTTTCGCTCCCCACAAATTTTCCAGTATGCTGCCAAACATCCACAATGCAAACATATTGGAGAAGAGGTGCATGATAGTAAGATTAATATCATACGGACTACCATGCATGAACATGTGCGTCAGCAACTGCCATGGCTTATATAAAGGGGACCGCCAGTAGTGCAGCCCGAGATAATCGGAAAGGTCAATGCCCCCCCTTATCAATACAAACTGTAGTAAGGCCAGAAGTGTATTGATGATGATCAGGTTTTTTACAACTGGAGGAAGTATCTGAAATCTGCCCGGTCTGAATTCTGTCATAATCGCTTGCGTGTTAATGTAACGGTCATCGAGGAATACGGCCAAAATTACAGGTAATTGGTTTGCTACCCTTCCTTTTTGTTTTCCGGATTTTTATCGTTGTTTTTTAGCAGATCTATGACACCTTCTTTTTGTAGTATACGATATCCAATCCTGTCGTCTGAGATGCCCGGCTTCAGTTCATAGTTGAAGTAATAGTTTCCTGCCTCTGTCAGGTCAGTTACAAAGTAGGAGAAGAGAACGTCTTTACGGTCTTTAAATTGTTGTGCGACTTCATACAAGTGTGTTGACAAAACCATGATGTGGCGGTGATATTGCAGCAGGCCCTCTATTACTGCCTTTGTGCATTCATAAGCATCATGCACGTTTGTCCCTTTAAACAATTCGTCCATCAGGACCAGATGGGGTAAAGGCTGCTGTAGTTTCTGTGCTGTTTGCTTGATACGCTGTACTTCTGCAAAAAAATAGCTTTCCCCTAAAAGGAGATTGTCTTCAACCTGCATATTTGTAATTATTCCCTGCAGGAAGCTAATCCGGAAATAGCTTGCAGGAACGCCCATTCCTAAATGGGCAAGCAAAGCGCTTACCCCCAGCGTCCTCATAAATGTAGTTTTGCCCGACATGTTAGCGCCGGTCAGCAGGAGGAAGTTTCGGTTTTCATTAAATTCTATATCGTAAGAGACGGGCGCCTGAAGCAAGGGGTGGTACAATCCAGTTGCCTTCATCCAAACGGGAAAAGAATCGGTTAGCTCAGGGAAAGTCCAGTTGTTCCTGACCGTGGCTAATGCAAGCGAATGCCAGGCATCTAGCTTGGCGTAATGGTGAATGAGCCGGTACACCATATTCTTTAATGTTCTTCGAGCCTGGTAGCTAAGTCTTGCCAGATCTTTAAAAGGCGTTTTTTTCGTAACGTCTGCAAGCTCCTTTACCAACGGCTGACTTTCCAGTTCTGCATTCATTTCCTCCAATATCCGGCGTAGCCGCAAGGGAAGGTCGGGAAACGATCTTAACGCGGTCAACTCACTACAGCCTTTTATGAAATCTGATAAATGTGAAATAGAAAACTGTGTGAACGAATAAGCATTTCTATTGAGTAGCCGCTGGAAAAAGGCTGTGATTAGTAGCGTAAGACCCTGAGGCGGATTTGGCGCGCTGTCCGCTGCTTCAAAGAATTTCTCGACGAGTACGATAGTCCCGTTAAGGATGGTAGTAGTCCAGGCCTCAGGATGATTAGCAAAAAAACGAACTGCCTGCTGCAAGGAAATAAGGTCTTCAAACGTCTCTGGCGGGTGTAAAACATGCTTGCGCAGCATCTCTCGCCCCGCCTGAGTGGCGGTGTGATCCAGTAAATGAAAAATGCCCGCATCACCGGGCGCAAAAAATGAGAGATCCTTTAAAGTTGTTTTATCGTTTTGCATTCATCAGCCTAAGTGAAAATCTCGGAAAGTTGTAATTGAAAACCGGGAAGCACTGAGGAGACGATCGTCTCTCCGCTTACCATTAGTTTAGATGGTTTAAACCGGCCATCGCTTAATGTGTACACCAGAAAGGTTTGATCTTGTGGAGAAACGATCCAGTATTCTTTTACTCCGGCTTCTTCATACACCTCATATTTGTTGCGTAGTTCTTTGGCGTTGTTTCCCGGAGAAAGTATTTCGACTACAATATCCGGCGCGCCTATGCAACCTTTATCATCAAGCTTCGAAGGATCGCAAATGACGCATATATCAGGTTGCACTACCGTAATAATGTCTTTATCGGCTTTAGACTTTCGTGGCAGTCGAACATCAAAAGGGGCAGAATAGACATCGCATCTTTTGTCAGAAAGATAATTATGAAGTTCTGAAAAGATGTCGCCGGATATTTTTTGATGTATTCGATTAGGTGCGGGACTCATTCTAAATATCTTCCCCTCGATTAGCTCTAACCGTTCATCAATAGTCCACTTTAGATAATCGGCATAGGTATACAAGCCCCCGTAGGAGAAATCTGGCTCATTTACTATTATTTCGTCATTCGAAGTATTCATACCACAAGGTCTTTCTTACAGCAATTTACTTAAAAATTAGCGGTCGAAACGGAGCCTCATGCCGCGTACCTGATCGTTCACTTTTCCGTTTTCATAAGCGACTGCGCCATTGACGAAAGTGTATTTTACTTCTGCCGGAAAATCGTGCCCTTCGAATGGCGACCAGCCGCATTTATATAGAATATTATTCTTGTTCACCGATGTCTGACTATTGAGGTCAACCAGTACCAAATCGGCATAATATCCTTCCCGTATATATCCGCGTTCCGCAATTTCGAAGCAGACGGCTGGCGCGTGACTCATCTTTTCCGCTACTTTTTCAATCGTTATCTTCCCTTTTTTCACATATTCCAGCATCAGGAGAAGGGAGTGTTGCACCAGGGGAATGCCCGAAGGTGCCTGTTGGTAAGGTTGCTGTTTTTCCTCCCAGGTGTGAGGCGCATGGTCTGTAGCGATCACATCCAGCCGATCATCAAGTAGTGCTTCCCAGAGAGCAGTGCGGTTTTCCGGCGCCTTGATGGCGGGGTTACACTTTATGAGATTGCCAAGACGGGGGTAATCTTCGCTTGTGAAATGGAGATGGTGCACACACACCTCGGAAGTGATGCGTTTGTCTTTGAGAGGGAAAAGGTTAGTGAAAAGCTGCAGTTCTTTTGCAGTTGAAATATGGAGGATGTGTAGCCGCGTATTGTGCTGTTTTGCCAGTTGCACTGCCGAAAAGGAGCTTTCAAAACACGCCTCTACATCCCTTATTAGCGGGTGATAAGAGGCATTGTCGGCATCCGGGTATTTTTCTTTATTGGCTTTAATGATCCTTTCGTCTTCGCAATGCGTAGAGATCAGCACCTCCGCCTCGGAAAAGATCTTATTTAAGGTCAGGTAATTATCCACCAGCATATTGCCGGTGCTCGATCCCATAAATATCTTAATCCCACAAACATCCTTTTTCCTGTCGTTAGTACGCAATACTTCCTCTGCGTTGCTATTCGACACACCCATGAAGAACGAATAGTTCGCCACAGAGCTTTGAGCGCCCATCTGATACTTCTCTTCAAGCAGTTCCTGGGTGAGGGCGGGTGGATTGGTATTCGGCATCTCCATAAACGAAGTGGTGCCGCCAGCAACTGCTGCGCGCGATTCATAAGCTATGTTGGCCTTATGAGTTAATCCCGGTTCGCGAAAATGCACCTGGTCGTCTATTACACCGGGCAGCAGATGCAGCCCTTCCGCGTCTATCTCTCTGCAGCCTGTTGGGGTTTGAATATTAGTACCTATCTTATCTATTCTGCCATCTTTCAGCAGCACATCCTGAACTTTTTGTGTCCCTTCATTGACTACTACCGCATTTTTTATTAAAATTGAAGTCATATCTTTTTCGTCAAAAGCTTTTAGGAAAACTATTTTTGCGGCAATTTAACGCTTACCATTTTAGAAATCTATTCTATGCTCAGAAAAGCGCTCCCCGTTTTGTTGCTCAGTGCTACTTCTATGGTAGCTGTGGCGCAAACCACTTATCTGCCCCTCAATACTGAAGATTATCATTTGCTTGATCGCCTCGAAACAAGATCGGGCGAGTTAAGCAACGAAATATTTACTTCCATAAAGCCGATACCGAGAAATGGTGCCGTTCAGTTTTTACTCGAGAAAAGAAAGCAGGCACGCGACCTTAATCTGTCGAAGATAGACCGTTATAATATAGATCATGCAATATCTGTAAGCGGAGAGTGGACCCCTGACGAAGACGGTGCCATCGATTCAAGAACACCGTGGTTTAATACCTTTTACAAAAAGCAGCCGGACTTCCTTCATGTAAAAACAAATGATTTTTTCCTTGTTGCAAATCCCGTTATCTCTGCCGAGCTACTGCATGAAAACACTACAACAGGGAATAACAATGGTTACTGGAGCGGCCGCGGACTGGAACTGCGCGGATGGATAGGGAAGAAGGTAGGGTTTTACACTTACCTGACGGACAATCAGGAAGACGTGCCCGGATTTGTAAACAACTGGATAGGGCAACATAACGCCGTTCCCGGCGCAGATATGTACACCCACCCTGGTAATCACTACGATTATTTTTTAGCCCGTGGGTATGTTGATTTCGCCTTAGTCAAGGACCGTATCAACGTAACCTTTGGCTACGATAAGCAGTTTTTAGGGGACGGTATTCGCAGTCTTTTTCTGAGTGACTTTTCCGATGGCGCCACATTCCTTCGCATAAATACCAAAATATGGAAGCTGAACTATGAGAACCTGTTCATGGAGCTTACTCCACAGTTTACAAAAGATGGTGGTGACAACCGCCTGCCCCATAAATATGCTACCATCCATACTTTGAGCGTCAATGCCACAAAATGGCTGAATATTGGTGTTTATGAAAGTGTGATGTTCAGCAGGCGCGACAGGTATGAGTTTAGCTACATGATCCCTGTTATCTTTTACCGCGCTATAGAACGCGGCCTCGGCAGTCCTGACAACGTAAACATCGGTTTCAATTTCAAAGCTATTGCAGCAAAGCACCTGCAGTTTTATGGGCAACTGATGCTTGATGAATTTACAGCAAAAGAAATGTTTGCCAACAATGGCTATTGGGCCAATAAATATGGTATTCAATTGGGCGGTAAATATTTCGATGCCTTTGGCGTACGGAATCTTGACCTGCAGGCAGAGCTAAATATGGTTCGCCCTTATACTTATTCCCATTACGACTCTACATCCAACTATACACATTACAATCAGCCACTGGCGCATCCGCTTGGTGCTGATTTCCGTGAGTTGATCGGAGTGTTGAAATATCAACCGGTTAAGAACCTTTATATCTCACTGAAGGGTATGTATTACCAGCAAGGCGTAGATACCGGCAGTTCCAACTACGGTAGCGATCCGTTCAAGAACTATAGAACACGTACACAGGACTATGGAGTAGGAATGATCAATGGAGTAAAAACGACATGTGCGCTGCTGAACCTCAACCTTTCTTATGAACTCAGAGAAAACCTGTTTATAGACCTGGGAGCTACACATCGTCAGTATGAATATGAAAACGATCTCTATCCGAAGTATACTACCAATTACTTTTATGGTGGCTTAAGACTGAACATCGCCAGAAGGGACTATGATTTTTATTAGGCAGCGACGAGTCGGGTAATTGTTTACCTGCTGCCCCTTCACATAGTATTTCTGCGCTCAAAATCAGCAAGCTATTTCTCGGATTTGGCATTTCATTGATGCCAATCCGGGGCCTTTCTTTAGATCAAAGGCCCGGTTTCTCAAGTTAATAAGCTTTTCTTTCAGCCTAATAGGCCTTTTTCTCAGCCTTATATTCCTTTCTCCCAACCTCATATTCATTTTCCTCAGCCTCCTATTAAGTTCTTTGTAGCAAATATTTGATAGGGTTTGTTGAAATAGAGGTAGGGTCTAAAGTATATTGACTTAAAGCTTTCAAACCAGTGATGAAAGCTTTTCAATATTAGATCGAGCCTATTCAATATCAAGTCGAAAGATTTTAACCTTGAGTTGTCGTTTCTCAATGATGACTGAAAGAAAATGGTATAAGGCTGACAGAATTGAATATGAGGTTAAGGGAAAGTGATATTAGGCTAAGAGAAAGTAATATTAAGTTGAGACAATGTAACATTAGATCGAAAGAATCTAAACGGACGCTGACCGTATCAAATAAAAAATGACTTTATCAGATCGATGTTGGAGCGGTTGGTAACTTACATTACTTTTTAAATCCTCCTGAATTGTGAGGAGACTTGTAAAAGATTTGCAAATTAATCTGCTTGCAGCCTGAGTACCGCGAGAAAAATGCAGGTTTATAAGTGTTTTCCCTTTGTTCCTTCTACTTTTGCAGCTTCTGCGACAAAGATTTTAGTGTTTCCATTTGGAATGAATAATAAACTACTCACATATCTCACTTTTTTTAACCATTGGCGCAAGCAAAAAATTTCTCAGAATAATTTCCTGATTCTGGCTGCGGCGATTACGGGCACGTTAGGAGGAATTGCCGCGTCTCTGCTAAAAAGACTAACCCATATTATTGAAAACTTCCTGCAAAATGACTTGCACTGGGAATATAAATACTATCTGTATTTCTTCTTTCCACTGATCGGTATTTTCCTGACCGTATTTTATATAAAGGCATTCATACGCCGCCGCAAGTTCCAATATGGTATCTCTTCTATTATAGAAAACATCTCTAGTCAATCGAGTAAGATTGATTTTCACAATATCTATAGCCAGATATTTTCGAGTGCCCTCACCGTGGGTTTTGGTGGCTCTGCAGGGTTGGAGGCACCTATTGTAGCGAGTGGTTCCTCCATTGGGTCTAACATCGGGCGCTTGTTCGGACTCAGCTATAGGGAAACCACCTTGTTGTTAGCATGTGGTGCAGCCGCTGGTATTGCCGGGGCCTTCAATAGTCCCGTAGCGGGTATGGTGTTCGCGCTCGAGGTGCTGATGCCCGGCTTTTCTATTCCAGCCTTTATCCCGCTGTTGATCGCTTCTGCTTTGTCCTCAGTAGTGTCGCGGATTATTTATGACAAGCCGCTATTCGTACTCGTAACGGGCGATTGGGTAACGAAGGCCGTAGGATTCTACATCTTGTTCGCCATCGTCTCCGGTTTGTTTTCCGTCTATTACAACAGAGTGAACGCGAACATTAGCGATCGCTTTAAAAAGATAGAGAGCAGATATAAGAAAGTGTGGATTGGCGGTATAGGCCTTGGTATCCTGATCGCCTTTTTCCCGGCTTTGTATGGAGAAGGATATATTACCATTCAAAATCTGCTGAATGGTAATTACTCATCCTTACTTGCTTACAGTTTCTTTTCCGGATACCAGCAGTACCCGTGGCTTTTACTGGCGTTTGCCATACTTACGCTGTTTGGCAAAACGATAGCAAGCTCCCTTACCATGAGCAGCGGTGGTAATGGAGGGATGTTTGGTCCGACAGTGGTGGTTGGTGGCCTGCTTGGTTTTGTATTTGCATTCGGGATAAACCTTACAGGCCTTGCCCAGCTTAATATTACCAACTTCATGATAGCGGGTATGGCGGCCGCAGTGAGTGGAATGATGCATGCCCCTTTAACTGGTTTGTTTCTAAGCGCAGAAATTACCGGCGGCTACGAGTTGTTTGTTCCTCTGATGATCGTCTCCGCCATTTCGTACTTCATCAATAAGCACTTCTTAAAGCATTCTATTTATACCAAAAAAATAGCCGAATCAAGCAACCTTTCCACGCACCAAAGCAAGGAGCAAAATCTGCTTAACAGGATGAAGCTGAAATACCTCATAGAAAGGGACTTTGTGGTATTGCATCCCGAGGAGACACCGATGGAAAGAAGTAAAGACATCATTCATACCAACAGGAACGTTTTTCCTGTAGTGAGTGACGAAGGCGCACTTATTGGCATTCTACACAGCGACCTGCTACTAGAGGCACTAATGGACACAGAAGGCGATAAAAAAAATATGCTGATAGGGACGTTATCTCAGCCGCCTGAAAAATCCGTTGACATCAATACTCCAATGTCCGAAGTGCTGCGTCAGATGGATAGCCTTGATATACGTATCCTACCAGTAACGGGCAGTGAAAACCGATATCTGGGATTTGTTTCAAAGAATGGCATTTTTAATAAATACCGACGGCTGCTCCGACGACAAAGAGATTACCTTCAATAGGAAGCGGTATACCGTCTGCCCCGTTCTGTAGCTAAACCAGATAGTTTATCAATGGAATGTCGCTAAAAGATGCAAAAATGGCCGTAAATGAGATAACACAAAAAAGCCTTGAAATCACTGATTTCAAGGCTTTTTGATCTCTTTTGGAGAGGTGATAGTGGAGCCGGCGGGATTCGAACCCGCGTCCAAACATATGCCCAATAAGTTTTCTACATGTTTATTCCGGAATCGAATTTCGGAGAGCAGCCAGAACCGGACAAACTTACTGATCTCCTACACTGCTATGGTTTTCGTCATTACATCGCAGCTCTGTAACGCTTAGCCCATTGTTGTTTTGATTTAGGCGGCGGCAACAGATTTGGGCATTCTGTTTGCGGCGGCCAAAATGGTTGTCTAAAATTAATTAGGCAGCCATGGCGTAGTTAGATTCGCCATTTAGATTTTGAATCTTCAGATTTACGTGCTAATGATACAACGCACGACATGCTTACTTACCCTGCCCTATGCTGTCAAAACCAGTCGGCCCCGGTTTTGTTAGGACTATCAAAGAACTATTGCAAAGATACTGATTTGTCCCGATCAGTCTGTGTTAAAAACTATTGAATGATCCAGGGCTGTAAAGCGTCTGCGATCCTCCTGTCGTTGCTAAGACGCGGTACTTTATTTTGCCCTCCCAACTTCCCTTCCGATTTCATGTATTCCTGAAATGCCAGTCGCTGCATCGGGCGTATCTTCAATGGTTGGAGAATGCCCCCGGAAATAAGATCGTTGTAGTAAATATTCTTTATCCTTAGGTTATCGTCTACAGCCTTTACAAAGGCAGGCAGGTCTTCAGGCGCCTGTTCGAAGGAAATAAACCATTCGTGGTACGGAAGTTCGTCTTTCACTTGTATCCTCGGCGCTACTGTAAATTCGATAATATGGGCATTATATTCTTTCGCCGCTTGCATCAGCGCCTGCTCCACTTCTTCTCCGATCACATGTTCGCCAAAGGCAGAAATGTAATGTTTCACTCTACCGGTGACCACGAGGCGATAAGGATCTGTACTGACAAAACGCACTGTGTCGCCTATATTGTAGCTCCAAAGGCCGGCATTGCTTGTAATGATCAAGGCATAGTTTTCACCGGTCTTTACCTCTTTTAACGATAAACGAGTCGGGTTTTCAAGCCCGATCTCTCCGGCGGGTACAAACTCAAAGAAGATACCGGAATTAGTATTCAATAACAGCCCTTCTTTGTCCAGCGTATCCTGAAAAGCAAAAAAGCCTTCAGAAGCGGGAAAAGTTTCAATGGTATCAACATGCCCACCGAGGCTTTCAAAAAGCTTTGCTTTATAGGGCTCAAAGTTCACCCCTCCATGCACGATCACCTGCAGATTAGGAAAGATATTTTTGATCTTTTCACCACCGCTCTTTTCCGTCAGCCAGTCGAAATACATCTGCATCCAGGGTGGTATACCGCTAATCAGTGTCATGTCCTGA
>DATJDP010000127.1:0-9318 GCA_035497355.1 Flavipsychrobacter sp. | reverse complement strand
GATAATGGCGCTAATTACGATGATGATAGCCATCTTCAGTCCAAATGATTTCAATAATTCGCCCTGATTTTCTTTTCTCATGGTTGTGGTGTTTTTTAGGATGGGCTACAACGTTGCTGTACGATAATGCCCTATGAAACAAAAGGGAATCATCCTAATAAAGAAAATAATTTGGAAAAGGACAAATCTCTCCAGTAAAATAGGACAGTGGATTTTAGATATGTTGTTCGGCATGCGCTGCGTGACATGTTGAACAACATCGAAAGGTAAAGCAAGAGAAAGCGTCAGCTAATTCTGTGACCTGCGGAATTGACCGCTCTTTTGTGTTCTCAGGTAGTTACGTCCGGCGCTTTTTGCTCGTTGGTAATTTCGAAAGATCTCAGGCGCTATTTAAGATATCGCGGCTTGTGAATGCAGTTAAATTTACAAATAATGTTCAGTATAGCTGTTCAGTAATGTTGGACCATCAGTGCTCTTTCAAGCTTTCTTGAATTGTCCAAATACCCAATGGGTAAATTAGAAGTTTAGCTATTATTGAAAGTCTCTCTTGCTGCTTGTTAATCGTCAATAAGTTTTTTGTCGCAATGTAAACATGGACACACACTGAAAAGATAAAAACTGAAAGCGTTCCAAACATTACAAATGGATATAAGTTTAAATATCCAAAAATCATTCGCGTCAAAAAGGAGGCTGACAACCCTACTATTATAATGTCACCTAAAACAGTAATAAGCGTTAAAGCTATATTCAAGTCCGTAATCGTCTTACCGTATCTTTCAGTTAACGTATGTTTGGTAGTCTTCCGTGTAATAAATGTCAACCATGTCCACAGAAAGAAGCAATAGATAAAAGTCATTTCACTTAGGTCCTTTGACACAAATGTTAGGCAGTAAATGAAAGTTAAGCTAAACGCTATTTGTGATATTGTAGGCTTTGTCTGGCTCAAGATGTTAATTATGTGAATGGATGGGACAGTAGTTACTATTACGGTTCCGGTATTGCCGAAGGCGGGGTGTTTCAGCACTCCTGTTGATATGAAAAACTAAAGTTCGGTTAAACACAAACGTGTCATAGAAACACGTCAACCCTGCTTTTGGCAATACCTTGTTACCGGCTGCTGTTCTCTCTGTCGTGAAGCCCGTCATTTGATAAATTTCAGTCCGGTTGGCTTGTCAGTCAGTTTGAAAAATGGAACTTGTGATAAAATTAAAATTACTCCTGATGATGCTCGTCCAACATAATTTTGGTTTATGTAGTCACGGGTAATAGAGCCGTCTGCAAGAAGTTTGTTGATTGCTTGTCTAAATATTTCAACTTTGATTTTCCCTTTGTTTCCGTTTGATGTAAGTCGTTCAATCTCACTCCAATTTACCTTCAGAATTTCGTTTGTTTCTCCGTTGTCTCTTGTCAAGGTTTTGCCTTGTAATGGAATGATATATTTTTCCCAAATGCTATCAAATGTATTGTCCTGTGTTGAAGTTTTCTTTGTTGTCGGTAAGAAAGAACTTTCAATATAAAGAACCTCAATTTTTAGTTTACTTGCTACTTCCTGAGCGTCTGTCAATAGTGCTCCGTCAGTAGCAATAACCCCTTTGGTGCAGTCAAAAAAGTCTTTAGCACCGTGTAACTCCATAACCATTTGTCGGTTAATCTTCCTTGTCCCACCACCATACATTTTCACTTGAACTGCTACTTTCTCCTTTCCTTTAGTTGCAAAAACATCAACTCCATAGTCGCCAGTGTATGAATTCGTTTTGGCTTCATAACCTTTATTGCGGAAATATTCGCAAACTAACTCTTCAAATTGTCTTGGATTCATTAGTCTTTCAAGTTTGCAAACGGTCGGCAACCATAGATTGATACATATTGTCTAATGAGATCAGCTTCAAATTCCCTTGGGTTAGTCGTCAGTGCTTTCCAACAAACAACTAAGTCGTTTGAATACTTTAATTGCCAAATAAGTCTGCCACCATAATGTCCGATGTTTTTACCTTGACCGAAACCAAAATATTGTCGCAGTCGAGATTTAAGTGAAGTCGCTTTACCGATGTAAACAACTTTTGTGTTGTCAACCCAGTTTGCTGTTAACTTTGTCAATGAAATATTGGGGTTTTTGCCCTTAAAGTGTCCACCTGAACCAATTGTCAGAAAGTCTGCTGGTTTGTTGTCAATATTAAGAACCAAGTAAACTCCGTTACTGTCAGGAAGCATTGAACTATCAAGAAACAGTTCGCCCATTTTTTTGAAGCCTGTGAAGCCTGCTTTTTTTATTTCATCAATGTCGTTAAAGGTCATATAGTTTGTCTGTTAAGTGTCCGCTGGGTCGTCAGCTACAGTTGCCGGTAACTCGCAATAACCGTCCATAATTCAAGTCACTTACTACTCTTTTTATGAATCCCAAATTTCCACCCTACTTTATAATGGTGTAGATCACTATGTTAAATATGCAGCTTTACCACTCCCGTAGCATCCGTTTTGCTCACAAGGTTGAACAATGTAAAATACGCTTCTAACTTCGAAAAAGCTATTCCATAACCTCTGCCTTCCCCGATAGAAGATAAATAACGGCCATACGGATAGCAACGCCGTTCTCAACCTGGTTGAGAATGATGGACTGCTTGCCGTCCGCTGCGTCTGAGCTTAGTTCCACACCGCGGTTAATGGGGCCGGGGTGCATAATAACAATCTCTTTTTGCAGGCTGTCAAGCATCTGCTTGTTAACACCATAAAAAAGCGCATATTCGCGAAGAGTAGAGAATAAAGGCTTGTGCTGCCGCTCCAGTTGTATCCGTAAAACGTTGGCCACATCGCACCATTCTAATACCTTCTTTACATCGTAGCTCACCTTTACGCCAAGCGCTTCAATATGCTTTGGTATTAAGGTGGGCGGGCCGGCCACTGTCACTTCCGCTCCCAGCTTTTGAAGGCAGAAAATATTACTGAGCGCTACACGAGAATGCATGATGTCGCCGATGATGGCAATTCTCTTCCCTTTCAGGTCGCCCAGCTTCTCCCTCATTGAGTAAGCATCCAGCAAACCCTGAGTAGGGTGTTCATTCGTTCCGTCGCCTGCATTAATGATGCTGGCTTCTATATGATTGGCAAGAAACCAGGGTGCGCCGCTTGCAGAGTGTCGCATCACTACCATGTCCACTTTCATGGCCAGGATATTGTTCACCGTATCGATCAGTGTTTCGCCTTTAGATACGGAAGAACCGGACGCTGAAAAATTGATAACGTCTGCGCTCAGTCGCTTTTCGGCCAGTTCAAATGAGATTCTTGTGCGAGTAGAGTTTTCAAAAAATATATTAGCTATTGTGGTGTCGCGCAGGGTGGGCACCTTCTTTATCGGTCGCTGCAATACCTGCTTAAAATTATCTGCCGTGCGGAATATCGTTTCGATATCCTGCGTGTTCAGTTCCTTGATGCCTAACAGATTTTTTACCGACAGCGACATTTATTAATTGTAAATTGATTTATATTTAAATATTGATACATTTTTCCTGCTGCTGCTATTTGCTACTTGCTCTACACTCTATTTGCTAATCACTACTACTTCAAACATCGAGTAAAACCACTTCATCTATTTCACCGGTTTCCTCCCAGTTCACCTTTACTTTTTGAGTGATAATCGTATCCACCATTTGTCCTATGTAGTCGGGCTGGATAGGAAGTTCTCTGCTATAGCGTCTGTCAATAAGCACCATCAGCTCCACGTTTTTCGGCCTGCCAAAATCTATCAGGGCGTCCATAGCAGCGCGGATTGTCCTTCCGGTGTGCAATACGTCGTCAATCAGAATCACCTTCCGGTTTTCAACACTAAAAGGTATTTCCGTCTGTTGGGGTACATGTAAGTCTCCACTATGCACATCATCGCGATAAAACGTAATATCAAGTTTACCGTAGGGAATTGCTTCACCCGTTATTTGCTTTACGATTTTCACGATCCTATCGGAAAACCAGATGCCGCGTGGCTGTAGTCCAATAATTGCAGATTCAGAAAATTCGAGATGGTTTTCAACTAATTGATGTGCCAGTCGCTGAAGCGTGATGTTGAGTTGATGTTTATCCAGCAGCGTCTTCAAATCGTTTGGATTTAGCCCAAAAATAGTGTGTGAAAGGTATTTATTGAAATACTGGCCGAAATTAGTTCGTTTAGGTTTATAATTCTCATGTGGATCCGATATAAATCGTCGCAAATTTCTTGTTCTTCACATTGGTTGTCAGTACAATTATCCGCGAAAAATGCCTTTGGTGTTTCTCAAATGCCTTTGCTTTCGCTTAAAAGGTCATTGCCTTTGTCTTAAAGGCATTAGCCTCCGGATTAAAGGCCGTTGCCTTTGCCTTAAAGGCGTTTGCCTTCAGATTAAAGGCCGTTGCCTTTGCCTTAAAGGCGTTTGCCTTTATTTTCTGCTGTGATAGGGAGTTATGGGAAAGGCAGGCTCGTTTCTTTTAACTTTGTCCCTAAATAATACTGGTATCATGAGCGCAAGTCAGTTTGAGAAGATTAATGATTTTTTTGAGTCCTACGCACAGGCATTAGAACAATTCGACACGAAAGCAATGACACAATCTTATCATATTCCCTGTACGTTCCTTTCTGATGAATCGGCTACCGTTTTTACTGAAGTAAGCAAGCTGGAAGGACTTTTCAACCAGGGAACTGCGTTTTACAAACAGTTTGGTGTCGCCCATGCAAGACCTCAAGTATGGAGCAAGCGGTTCTGGACGGATAAGATATGCAAGGCAAAGGTGAACTGGCAGTATTTCGATAAGGAAAATCAACCGATTTATGACTGCGATTATCAATACATATTACGGCTGGATAAAAACAACGGCTGGAAGATTGATGTTTCAGTGTCAATAAATGAAAAGGAGCGAATGGAAGAGTGGCTCGAGAAAAGGAAAAAGAAATAGAAAGTTGAAATTCATAGCAAACTATTCGTCAATGAAAGGAGGGCTAGCAAAATAAGAAAGACCGGTGCACCGGTCTTTCTTATTTTATTATAAAGTTAAATAATACTATTTAAAAGCATTGATACCAGTGATGTCCATGCCGGTAATCAGTAAATGAACGTCATGAGTTCCTTCATAGGTGATAACTGACTCGAGGTTCATCATGTGACGCATAATGCTGAATTCACCGGTAATACCCATTCCGCCAAGTATTTGTCTTGCTTCACGGGCAATGTTGAGTGCGATTTCGCAGCTATTACGCTTTGCCATTGAAATTTGGGCAGGGGTAGCGCGGTCTTCGTCACGCAGGGCGCCAAGACGCCATACCAGCAACTGAGCTTTTGTGATCTCTGTAATCATCTCCGCAAGTTTCTTTTGCTGCAACTGGAAACCAGCTATCGGGCGATCGAACTGAACGCGCTGTTTTGCATAACGCAACGCAGTATCGTAGCAATCCATCGCTGCCCCAAGAGCACCCCAGGCAATACCGAAACGAGCACTCGACAAGCAGCTCAATGGTCCTTTCAAACCCTTTACTTTTGGCAGGATGTTTTCCTTTGGCACTTTCACATTATCAAACACCAGTTCTCCTGTAGCAGAAGCGCGTAGCGACCATTTGCCATGAGTTTCAGGGGTAGAAAAGCCTTCCATACCACGTTCCACAATGATTCCCTGAATTTCGCCTGCCTCGTTTTTAGCCCATACAACAGCAACCTGTGCGAATGGAGCATTGGATATCCACATTTTAGCACCGTTCAAAACCACATGGTCACCCGCATCTGTGAAATGAGTTTCCATTCCTGCAGGATTAGACCCATGATTAGGCTCGGTAAGGCCGAAGCAGCCCATCCATTCTCCGGTAGCCAATTTGGGAAGATATTTCTGCTTTTGTTCCTCACTTCCGAATTTATAGATGGGGAACATTACAAGCGACCCCTGCACAGAGGCAGTAGAGCGAACACCGGAATCTCCACGTTCAAGCTCCTGCATCATCAGGCCGTATGAAGTATAGTCGAGGCCTGCGCCACCATATTCCTGGGGCACAAATGGGCCAAAGCAGCCATGTTCGCCTAATCCCTTAATGATTTGGCTCGGGAAAGCAGCATTTTGAGCATATTCTTCGATAATGGGGGAAACTTCCTTTTTTACAAAAGCGCGAACTGAATCGCGTATCAATTTTTGTTCATCAGTAAACAACTCATCCAAAAGGTAATAGTCCGGATGTTGGTAAAGATCTTTTTGCATAAATGTTAAAGCTTGGCAAATGAAGCGTGCAAAGGTAGCATTTTTGGCAGATAGAAGTTACTTTTGCAGGCTGTCATGTCAAAAATCCAAAACGAGTCCTTTAGTTATACCACTATCAATTTAATTCATAAGCCTTTAGATACTTTACCAGCTGGTTTTCCGTTCGAGGGGAGGCCGAAATGGCCAGGTTCGATAAAAAACCTGCCAGAAAGAGGAACGTTTTTTGCTGAAAATGTAATATAGCGAATTTAACAAAAAACCGACAAACAAGTTTTAATTATTCGTTGTCTTATTATATATTGTTCTTTCAAAATTTTAAATATTAATCATTTATGAGGCAGTTAAAAATTGCCACTCAGATTACTAATCGTGATTCGCAGGCGGTAGAAAAGTACCTTCAGGAGATTTCTAAGATTTCGATGATCACCCCTGAGGAGGAAACAACGCTTGCCCAGAAGATACACATGGGCGATCAGCGTGCTTTGGAAAAGCTCGTGAAGGCGAATCTACGTTTCGTAGTCTCAGTTGCAAAGCAATATCAGCATCAGGGTTTGTCTTTAAGCGACCTTATTAATGAAGGAAACCTTGGTTTGATTAAGGCTGCGCAGCGCTTTGATGAAACGAAAGGTTTTAAATTCATTTCCTATGCCGTATGGTGGATCCGTCAATCTATTCTTCAGGCTTTAGCCGAACAGGGGCGTTTAGTTCGTCTCCCTCAGAATAAGATCGGAACCTACAACAAAGCCAATAAAGCATACATAGCCTTCGAACAGGAATACGAACGTGAGCCTTCTACAGAAGAACTTGCGGAAATTCTTGAAATGAGTGAAACTGAGATCACCAATATTTTCACCAGCAACACCCGTCACACATCGCTTGATGCGCCTGTACACGAAGCAGAGGATGTGGCTATGGGCGATCTACTGGAAGGTAGCAGTGATACCGATGATGACGTGATGAAGGACTCCCTTCGTAATGAGATCCGCAGAATATTGAAATCGCTTAGCATTCGCGAAGCTGAAATTCTTTCTGCATATTTCGGATTGGAAGGCGACAATGGACCTACTATTGAAGAAATAGGGGAGAAGTACGACCTGACAAAGGAGCGCATCCGTCAAATTAAAGAAAGAGCGATCAAACGTTTACAGAAGGCCCGTTATAGCAACGCCTTGAAAGGATATCTTGGTTAGTAGTTTTTACGGTAATAATAAAAGCAAAGAAACCGCTTCATCTCTGAAGCGGTTTCTTTGCTTTATAATAAATTGGTTATTTAGAAATTAATATCGTCTCTCATCAGAAGATCCATCATTAGCTCCATGTTATACTCCAGAGCAAGATTCATGGAAGATATCTGGTTCAGTTCTTTCTTATTAGTGTCAGTAGTAATGATTTCCAAGCCAGACTGAAGGTTATTACTATAATCTTCAAAGCTCATTTTACCCTGATACTTTTGCTCGTGAAGTTTTTGTAAGATTTCCTGGTTCATAACAGTGTGTTTTTATTGTTTGGCGATGTGAAATAACCAAGTTTCAATATCTCAAATGCAATTTAACAACCCGCTTAACATTCGTTTAACTTTTGCCATGGGACAGTTGAAAAAATAAAGGCGCTACGAATAGCGCCTTCTCCATTTAACTGTAATTCAACTTAAACCGTTCTCCTATATACAGAAAAAAATTACTGGACAAAGCTGCCACAGTATAGAAAAACCGCATAAAGAAAGGATATCATTAACGAACGAATAACAAAGCAGTGTTTACTAAGAAAGCGGCTCCTTTTTATAGACTAACAACCTTAAGGCATTAAAGACAACGACAAGGGTAGACCCTTCATGTCCTATTACCGCAGGGCCAATGTGAGCCAGGCCAGAAATTGTAAGCGGGACAAGTAGGGCAACCATTCCCAAGCTTATCACCAGGTTCTGCCGGATGATGCGGTGCGCCTTTTTGCTCAGGCCTATGGCAAAAGGAAGATTATCCAGCTGATCTGCCATTAATGCTATGTCCGCTGTCTCCAAAGCTATGTCACTACCTGCAGCCCCCATTGCGATACCAACAGTGCTTTTAGCCATTGCAGGGGCGTCATTCACACCATCTCCTATCATAGCTACCTTTTTTTCACGACGACGGAGCTTTTCAATAGCAGATACTTTCTGTTCCGGCAACAGGTTGCCCCATGCACGGGTGATCCCAGTCTCCTTAGCAATCGCATCGGCCACCTTTTGGTTGTCCCCTGTCAGCATGATTATCTTTCGGATGCCAAGCTTCTTCAATTCTGATAGGGTAGCTTTTGCCTCTTTACGAGGCAGGTCCATTAAGGTTATCATGCCAATTAACTTATCGTCCTGCTGAACAAGCATGGTGGTATTTCCCTGCCGCTCCTTCTCCTCAGCCTGCCGTTTTATTTCTTCGGGAAGTTGAAACCCCTTTTCATTAAAGAGTTCTTTATTGCCTATATAGATTGTTTTGCCCTTGTGCACCGCTTTTATTCCCCTGCCAGGTATCGCCTCCACATCGGTCGCTATGACTATCTCTTTGTCCCGGCGCTCTTTAGCCCCTTTTACGATGGCCACTGCAAGCGGATGGTCGCTTAACTGCTCTACCGCGATCACAATTTCCAACAGTTCGTCTTCCGTCGTTCCGTTAAATGCAATAACGCCTGTCAGACGTGGTTTACCTTCTGTAAGTGTTCCCGTTTTATCAAAAGCAATCGCCTTTAGTCCGCCGAGGTCCTCAAGTGGTTTACCCCCCTTTACCAATACACCGCCACGCGCAGCTCGTGCCACACCACTTAGAACGGCGCTTGGCGTAGAGATGGCCAATGCACAGGGGCTGGCTGCTACAAGTACAGCCATAGCACGGTAAAAGCTTGCGCTGAATGGCTCATCAACCACCAAAAAGGCAAAAAGCAGCAGTGCTACTAAAACCAGTACGGCCGGCACATAGTATTTCTCAATCTTGTTGGTAAAGTTCTGGGTTGCGGACTTTTGTGTTTGCGCTTCATTGACCAGTTGAACTAATCTGGCAATGGTGGAATCGGCCGCCAGTTTCGTTACTTTCACTTCCAGTGCCTCTCCGCCGTTTAGCGTCCCTGCAAAAACCCGGTATCTGGCATTGC
>DATJDP010000126.1:0-8465 GCA_035497355.1 Flavipsychrobacter sp. | reverse complement strand
CATCCACAGCTTCCTGCACAAATGCCTTCATTGCCCCTTCCCCAAACATGGAAAGCATATGATTGTCAAAACCACCACCGAACCCCTTTACTCCTGCAAATCCGATCCCCTTTACCACCGTGGCCTCTCCATCTAAGATTTGCACTCCGCTGTTTACCAGGGTTTGTCTTATCACCTTATGTCTGTTCTTTTCATAATCATGGTTGCCTAAAACCGCGATTATCGGTATAGAGCACGACTTCAATTCTTCCGCCAACACCTCCGCTTCTACTTCGTCGCCTGTATCGGTAAGGTCGCCGCAGATCAAAAGGATATCAGCCTCGTTGCTTATCTTTTTGAAGCATGGCGACCATTTACCATGGTCAGTCTCTCTAACATGGATATCTGCAACCGCAGCAATTTTTACTTTTCGTTTTTCTTCAGTCATTCCGGATTAAACTGTTTTTATTGTAGAGGACTTATAGTCCCACTGCTTAACATCTACGCTGTACTGTGTGTTATCTATTACCGGTCCGCGGCACACCTTCTCCACTTGAGGCGGCAGATCATACTGTTCATTGGCCCGACAGATCAATTCGTCGAACAGCCACTTTGGTATGATGTCGTGATAATCAGTTGGATAGACGAACTGGAACAGGATGATATGTGCCAGCAGTAAATGCCAGTGAGGGTCAAGTCTTTGCAGCACTCTTTTCCAATCGAGCTGCTTCCCGTATTTAAGAATAACGTGGTTAATGTCTGCTCCATCGAACCGCTCTCTGTTCCACACATAGCTTTTGCACCATATCAACTCTTCAGCCGGGATAAATTTTACCTTTACTCCGCAGAACTCGCCTACAGGTGCGTGTTGCAGCCAGGTATCATCTACCCTGCACACATTATTGACCGTATCAAAGATCAGATCAATGAAGTACTCACCTTTATGGATTTTTGCCAGCCACCGCACGTCATACATCTCCGTGCGGAACCCTTTTTCTGCAAAAAACTTCATCACCTTCGGATAATCCGAAGGTTTAAGAAATACATCGAGGTCTTTTGTGTCCCGGTAAAGGCCGGTATAATGGAACATCGCGAATGCTCCGCCAAGCATAAAATCTACTCCGGTCTCATGCAATAGCTCCAAAGCTTCTCTGTAGAATGCATGTGCTTCCTTCTTTTGCTCTTCTGTTACTACCATACTTCCTGTCTTTTCAGTTTGCTGGTTCAAGTTTCTAATCGCAAACCGTTACGCAACAGAATAAAGAACATGCCAGATGAGCACGCCCCGTCATGAAGTGGAGCACATCCTTTTACATCAAAAAAGCAAGCTGGCCAACGCTATTATGAAAGCAAAGCAAGCTGCTCCTTATGTTCGTGGCTCTTCAGATGTTGCTCCAGTTCTAAAGTATGCAGTTCCTGAGTGGCCACTGGTGCCACTACGAGCAGCACTGTAAATAAGTGCCCGGAATACGACTGTAGCGCTTTCTCCGCATTTTTGCTTTGCTTATACTCCTGTAAAAAGCGATGTTGATTAATTCCATCAAATGGAGCAATGATCAAACGTTCAACTGTTCCAAATATTCTTTGTCCTTTCCTTATATGAGTACCAACTATGTAACTATGCCTGTCTACTTCCTGTTTTGCTTCTATAAAAGTTAGCATAAAATGGACCTTTTGGATGAAATAGAAAATGCAACAAAATCGTACCTATAGAGCCAGATTAAATATGTATGAAAAAGTATTGCAGAGTCACTTGAAAGTTACTGCTAATCTGTTATTGGCGCAAAGTATCCTCTTTCTGTAAAACTGATGTCATGAAGTCGACAGATGATATCAAAGCTGGTTTGTCACAAACGAGCCATGCTGACTACGAAAGAACGCCATCAAGCTATTGCAATAAAAAAGCTGTATCGTTCAACGATACAGCTTTTTTATAGATATTTATCTGCAATTGATGCCTTACTTCATCGTAGCTGCGTCTTTCAGGAATTGCTGCAAGCCAAGGTCTGTCAGCGGATGCTTTAATAAACCAAGAATAGAAGACAAAGGACAAGTGCAGACGTCTGCGCCTGCTGCTGCACAACGAACGATATGCAGTGGCGTACGGATAGACGCAGCCAATACTTCAGTCATATAACCCTGTGCGTTGTAGATGCCTACGATTTCCTCTATCAGTTGAACGCCATCCCAGTTGCTGTCGTCGATCCTGCCGAGAAATGGTGATACATAAGTAGCGCCTGCTTTTGCAGCAAGAATAGCCTGACCGGCGGAAAAAACAAGGGTGCAGTTAGTCTGGATACCATTGTCGGTAAACCATTTAATTGCTTTTATGCCTTCCTTTATCATCGGCACCTTTACCACTATATTATCATGGATCTTAACCAGTTCCTTGCCTTCAGCCACAATCTCATCGAAGGTCGTACCGAACACTTCGGCGCTTACCGGACCGTCCACCATTTCGCAGATAGTCTTATAGTGCTGCATGATGGCATCTTTACCTTTAATGCCTTCTTTGGCCATAAGGGAAGGATTGGTGGTTACACCGTCAAGAATACCGAGATCGTGCGCCTCACGTATCTGATCAAGATTTGCTGTATCGATAAAGAATTTCATAAAAATAAACTGCCTAAAAGCGATTTGTTTGCGCGAAATTAAAAAACAATAACGAAGGGACTGTCAGTGACTGGAAATAAAAAAACCGACAGGTTACTCACATCGCACCGCTACAACCGCCTACCCTTGCTACATTCCTGTCCTGGGGGAGTTCAGCAGGAGCTGGTCGTGCAAGACCTGCCGGAGCAACAAAGATAAACCACCCTTTGATATTTGGTGCGCAGTGTAAGAATATTTTTTTGAAGAATCTAAGCAGACGAGCCTTTTAACTATACTGCCGGGCTCCAAATAACATACTTCCGATCCTCACCATAGTGCTGCCCTCTGCTATGGCCAACCGATAGTCGCTGCTCATACCCATTGAAAGAGTATCAAAATAGTCCTTAAAAAGGAAATCAGTTTGCTTCATGGCATTGAAGCGTGTGCGAAGCTTGCGGAACTCTTCCCTGATCTGTGTCTCGTTGTCGGTAAAGGTTGCCATTCCCATCAATCCGCGAATACGAACATTCTTTAACTGGTCTTTTTGTGCCTGGTAATATTCCATGAACTCGAAGATGTCCGTTGTATCCATCCCGAATTTGGTTTCTTCATTGGCTACATGCATCTGCAGCAGCACATCTATGACGCGATTGTTCTTTTCAGCTTGTTTGTTTACTTCGAGAAGGAGCCGGAAGCTATCAATAGCATGAATCAAATGAATGAAAGGAGCTATAAGTTTTACCTTGTTAGACTGCAGGTGACCGATAAAATGCCATTGAATATCGCCGGGTAAGGTGGCCTGCTTTTCTACAAGCTCCTGCACATAGTTCTCACCAAAATCCCGTTGTCCAAGATTATACAAAGCCTGTATATCTTCTATCGGTTTCGTTTTGGACACTGCTACCAGCGTTGCATTAGCAGCGTCTAATTCGTCTTTTAATTCCTTCCAGATCGTCTCGTTGATCATCTGTTTATTTATTCAATAGAATGTAGACTTTCATGGTCCATATAACATAAAGCTCCTCCACTCCTCCACTTCTCAACTCCTCAACTCCTTCCCTTCTTAACTCCTCCACTCTCTAGTATTGCTCCGTCTCATTAGGGAAATCTGCTGCCTTTACATCTTTTATATACTGTTCGGTTGCGTCTTTTATCTGCTCATAAAGGTTCAGATAACGGCGGAGAAAGCGCGGTGAGAAGTCTTTGGTAATGCCAAGCATATCATGCATCACCAGCACTTGTCCGTCTACATGCATACCGGCGCCAATACCTATAATCGGTATCTTCAATTCATCCGCCACTTGCTTTCCAAGCGTAGCCGGAATCTTTTCGAGAACTATAGAAAAACAGCCTGCTTCTTCCAGCAGATGTGCATTCCTTATCAGCGCTTCGGCCTCAGCCTCTTCTTTCGCTCTTACTGAATAAGTACCAAATTTATTGATAGACTGCGGTGTTAATCCCAAATGCCCCATCACAGGAACACCGGCACTGATGATGCGTTTGACGGAATCAAGCACTTCCTCCCCTCCTTCAAGTTTGATGGCATGTGCACCCGTCTCCTTCATGATGCGGATGGCAGAGCCGAGTGCCTCTTTACTATTGCCCTGGTAACTGCCGAACGGAAGATCCACCACCACCATACAACGCTTTATTGCGCGAATTACACTTGCAGCATGATAGATCATCTGGTCGAGCGTCATCGGCAATGTAGTCTCATGACCTGCCATTACGTTGGATGCGGAGTCGCCCACAAGCAGTACGTCAATACCGGCATCATCGAAGATGCGCGCCATGGAGTAGTCATAAGCCGTGAGCATGCTTATCTTTTCATCGTGCTGCTTCATCCATTGCAGCGTATGCACTGTGACACGCTTTATTTCTTTATGAATAGACATGAATTACAATTGGCGGTTAGCAATTGGCAAAAAATAAAAGGGCAGATCAAACAAAAATGCGACTGGCCATTTGCATGGCTTCGCTGAAGGCTGCCCTGTCAAGTTGTAAAGCTATATTTTTCGATTCGCACCAGTACACAATATTTTCCGTAGCCATATTTCCAACCAGTTCGTCCTTCGCCATAGGGCAGCCACCAATACCTTTCAGTGCACTATCGAAACGACGACAGCCACTATTGTAGGCTGCTTCGAGCTTCTCCATCCATGTGTCTGCAGTAGAATGGAAATGAGCGCCGATGGAAACGTCTTTGAATTCAGGAATAAGATGATCGAATATGTATTGAATATTATCAGGCTTTGCCACGCCGACCGTGTCTGACATGGCGATAGTCTTCACTCCAAGTTGTGTCAGCTTTTTTACCCAGTCAATCGCTACTTCTGCATTGTAGGGATCACCATAGGGATTACCAAAGCCCATTGAGATGTAGATGACCAGCTCTTTGCCCCGTTGCTCGCAGAGTTTCTGAATGACCTCTACTTCATCAAGCGAAGCAGCAATTGTTTTGTTTGTATTTCTTAACTGAAACGTTTCCGATATGGAGAATGGAAAACCCAGATAGGTTATCTCGTCATATTTCACAGCATCTTCCGCTCCACGTGTGTTAGCGATGATGGCAAGTAACTTTGTCTTACTATCCTGAATTTCGAGCTTTTGAATAACATCTTTCGTGTCTGCCATCTGAGGAATGGCTTTCGGGGAAACAAAGGAGCCAAAGTCCAGCACATCGAAACCAACCTTTAGCAGGGTATTGAGGTATTCAATCTTTTGTTCTGTAGGAATGAAGCTTTTCCAGCCCTGCATTGCATCCCGCGGACATTCAACCAATGAAATTGAGGCGCTCATAAGAAACAGTTGCCTGCAAAGATACAGCTCTGTATTCGTTGGCGGACATTGCCGAAGTATCGAGCTATCAAATCAACGAAGCAATGTGACATTGCCCTGATACCGCTCAGCTTTGCCGTTAACAAAGCTGGCCTCAACAAGATACACATAAACGCCAGCCGGTTGTGCAACGCCATTGAATGCGCCGTCCCAGCCACGACCATCAATGCTTGTAGTTTCAAAAATAAGCTGTCCCCACCTGTTGAATATTTGCATTTTGAACGATATAAGTCCACTGCTTAGATACTGTCGGGGAATGAAGTTGTCGTTAAGGCCGTCGCCGTTTGGAGAGAATGCGTTGGGGATGTCTATGTAGCAATCCTTAAAAACTTCGACGGAATCGGTAGTACTGCAGCCCCATTCATTCGCGACTGTCAGGCAATAAATAGCAGGATGCTTCACTACGGTCATCGGGCCTTCCTCTCCATTGTTCCATAAATAGGTCTGTTTGCCAATGGCTGGCTGCAGATTACGTAAACGTAGAGGTTGTCCCTCAGAACATATGGTAGTATCGTGGCCGAGGTTGACGAGCGGAAAAGGATGAATGGTTAAAGTGTCCAAATAGGATGTATCAGGACAGGCTCTGAAGAAAGCGGTAACTGTAACCATAAAACTGCCACTGGTATCGAATGTATACCGCCAGACTCCCGGTCCCGAGGTGTAGCTATCGTTGCCCACTGACCATCGCAGACTATCAGGCATGCCGGGTGCTTGTGGATAGAACAGAATAGCTTTCCCTTCGCAGAAAGGCTCCCCTTCTATATTAAACTTTATGGCGGACATGGTGTCCACAAAAACTGTTCTTATGGCCGTGTCTCCACAAGGGTAGGTAGTTAAAATGATGCTATAAGCGCCAGGATGGGCGTATACATGCACAGGACTCGAATCTGTCGCATAGGTACCATCTCCGAAATCCCAGATATAGTTATTGGAACCGTATGAAAGATTATGCGGCTTTAGCGTATCAGTAATGCAAACGAAATCAGGAACAGTAAAGGCTGTCTCGTAGCGCGCAGAGTCCAGCACAATGGTAAGTGAAGTGTCGCAACCGTTCGTACCAGTAATGAATACTTTATAAGTACCCGGAGTTGAGGTAAACAACGTATCGCCCGATAGAGGCCCATGTTGTTGTATTATACCGGCTGTGTCATCGTACCAGACATAGAAATAATTGCTGGTGTCACCATTCGGCGGGGTCACAGCGATGTAACCATTTGCTTGTCCTTTGCAGCCGGGGAAGACAACAACCTGCGGAGGAGGGCTCTGAAAAGAGACGTTGAAGCTATCTACATGCAAAACGCATGGTGGGGTGATATAGCGGACCACATAAAGACCGCTTGAGCTAACGATAATATCATGGGTTGTTTCAGCCGTGCTCCAGGTATAATCCCAGCCTTGATTCAGTGTGTCGGAATAAAGCTGAAAACTCTCGCTGAAACAAACGGTCACACTTCGATAGCTGGTTTGTGTATCTCGCCGGAAGACAACAACACTGTTGGGGAATCCGGCAAAAAAAGACGTATTAGCAGCAAGCGGAACAGCATCTGCTACAAATCCACAAGTAGCCGGCGAATTGTCGGGCGCAGTAATAACGCTTAACGTATTGATCGGTGAGGTGCTAACCGCGGTACCGCCCATATATATGTGGCTATCCGGTCCGAGTCTCAAATCTGTGAAGTGATTGGATGTAATAAGTGTCCTTGATGCAGCAATGGCGGCGGCGCTCTGCAGCGAAATATCATATTGGTGAACCTGGCCGTTATTATACCGGCTTACATAAAGCTTTTGAGAAGACGGAGAAAAAGCAGCACCATAGGTCGCAAAGTTATCGAGCAGCATTCCGTTAGAGATCAAACCGGTAGCAGGATCAAAATCAAACAACTCCATGCTGCCCATTGCTGCAAACAAAAGCTGATAAGTATTGCAAGAGACAAGTCTTTTACGGTCAGGTGATACCTTTATAGTGCCGAGAATGTAATGGAACGGATTCGCAGAACCAGCTGCAGAGGCAACTGGCACATTATTAACTCCTGCAGACGTTACTTCGAAGGAAAGAAAGGTATTAGTTGCCTTTTTATGAGTGATCACCCAAATATTACAGCGGTCGCCCGTTACACCTGTCATCTTTTCATCAAGATCAGTGGATAACAAGATACCCTTACTTCCCGGTACTACATCCCCCAATCCTCCATTTAAGCTCATGTCCACCAGACTGTAATAAAGCTTCCCTGCATCCGCTCCCATTTCCTGAGGTTGGGAGGAAAGGGAGAAAATATAGTATTTGCCTTGCTGATAGGGTACCGGCACAATGAGCGCCCCCTGGGTTGAACTTGAAGTGGGCGACACTGGTGATGTCGGATTAACCATAATGTAAGGAAGAGATGTAAGATCGCTGCCATTGGGCATAAGGTTACCGTTGCGATCCCATACATCGGTGCCTTCGGTATAAAACAAAAGCTGCCCGGAAGCGTCGGAAACGCTCGCACAGCCCTCTCCATATCCATTGATTGCCGAGGAAAACGATACAGGACTTCCGGAATTGAAGCTGATACCAGCCTGTTTCCCGAAAGCCCATGTATTGTCTTCGCCCTGCGACCAGGCTACATTTGCCATCGCCAACAAGGTGATAAGGAATAAAAACCGCATACTAAAAAGGATGGCTTTCAGCACCTGTACTATTTAATGGCCTCAATGCATTATCACTACACGAACAGGCAACGATCGTTGTTGTTTTTCAATGTCTGAAACTGTCAAAAAGTACACACCATTGGTAATATTATTTACAGGCAACCAGTCGCCGCTTTGACACTCTTTGCTTAATACCCGTTTGCCACTTACATCCTTTAGCTCAACATTTAGCTTTCCCGTTGCCCCTTCAAGCTGTACACGGAGGTGTTCATTAGCGGGATTTGGATATATTGTCAACCCGCCTGAATTCTGTACTCCTTCCACTGAAAGCGGATCGGAAACATGGAAAGTATCTACATTCCATGAACAGATATCACTGTACTTAACCCAATAAGTGCCAACAGCAGTAGCAGTAAGAGAAGCTGTTG
>DATJDP010000125.1:0-15661 GCA_035497355.1 Flavipsychrobacter sp. | reverse complement strand
TATAACCTACAAATGTGTCTTTACCCGGCCCAATCTCTACGTAAGCATTCTGTGTGAAGTCCAGAAAGTAAAATAGACAGTGATGGCTTAGGGCATTGGCCAGATTAAACCGTTTATGCAGTTCTTTCGGGTCAGGCATTCGAATAGCGCTATATTTTAGCGCTTCATTTAAGACGGTTGTGTAAGAAAAAGTTTTATGCATCGCGCAAAGCCATTTTTCAGTTATTGATCGTTTTCAGGGTTAGCAGCAAGTCGTGAAAAGCCTGCATCCGCCATCCAGCGCTTACATGAAATTAAATTTTCCCTTAAAAATAGCCAATAATGGCTATGGCGCAAACTCGCAGTCGGAATTAAATTTGCTGAAACACAGGAGAATAGCTATTCTCCATTGCTTGTCAGCCCCTGGCGACTCTATCGTAAATGTTCCAATCGTGCAAGAGCACGGCGTTCCTGGGTACGCTTGTTCTTGCGCCCTTGTTTCTCTTGCCCTGTTCGTCTGTTGGCCAGGTTTACAGATGCGTGCAGATACACAGCACTTAATTGCACGGTAAGGCATAGGTCTGAAGCTGTGAAGCCGTCCCCGTCGCCTATTTCAAAACTTGAAGCCTAAAGAGAAAACCGCATTACCATCTATCAGTAGCATTTTTTCAAACCCGGTACTGGGGCATAATATATATCGTTTTGCCCCGTACCAGTTTGATATCATTTTTAAAGAAGCATAGGGTCCGGCGCCATGCTTTGTAATCGGGCGAAAATAACCTAGTCCGAGGCTCAAAAAGAAGCCTGCATCTCCGGGAATGTAATCAAGGGAATTGTTGTCGTCAGCGAATTTATAATGGTTTTTCTGATGATAGAAATCGATGCCCGGGTTTAAAAAGGCAAAGAACTGGTTTACCTTCTTTGGTCGCAAATAGACACGAAGGTCGACAAACGCTGCCGGGCTAAACTGCCGGCCGGAAATAATTGTAGGAAAGGTATTATTCACCTGCAGACCGATTCCCGCACCGAAACGGCGGGTTAATTTGTAATTGTAGCTTGCGGAGAGCCCGGAGGAGTGCCGATATCAGTGAACAAATGATTCTTTTGCGCAGATGCTTTGTAGAAGCATATAGGAGTAAAGCACAATGAAAAGATGTTTCATTTACCGGAGAATGTAATTTTCTATATCCTTCTTCGTAATCTTTTTGTCTGAAAGGATGATCAGCCTTTCTACCACATTGCGTAGCTCGCGGATATTTCCTGTCCAGTTGTATTCCTGCAAGGCCTTCACTGCGTCTTTGTCAATTTCTTTCACGGGCTGTTTGTATTCCTCACTGATCTCCTTAAGAAAATGATTAATAAGCAGGGGAATGTCGTCTTGCCTTTCATTTAGCGAGGGCACATTAATGAGAATGACCCCAAGCCTGTGGTACAGATCGAGGCGGAATTTTTTGGCTTCTACTTCCTCCATCAGGTTCTTATTAGTCGCCGCAACAACGCGGACATCTACCTTTATCTCTTTCTCCCCGCCCACCCTGGTGATCTTGCCTTCCTGCAAGGCACGAAGCACTTTGGCCTGTGCATCAAGGCTCATATCTCCGATTTCATCCATGAATAAGGTGCCGCCGCTGGCCTGCTCAAATTTTCCGATACGCTGTTTGATGGCAGAGGTAAAAGAACCCTTCTCATGTCCGAATAATTCACTTTCTATAAGTTCTGAAGGAATGGCAGCACAGTTTACCTCGATCAGAGGTGCGTTGCTGCGGTTGCTGAGTTCATGGATTCTTCGTGCTACCAATTCTTTTCCTACACCATTCTCTCCGGTTATCAATACCCGGGCATCCGTAGGCGCCACTTTCTCTATCGTTTCTCTGATCTTATGCATGGCTTCAGATTCGCCAATCATATCGTTGGCTTTTGAAACCCGCTTGCGCAATTGCTTTGTCTCCGCAACCAGCGATTTCTTATCCATCGCATTCCGGATGGTAATGAGTAAGCGATTGAGGTCTGGGGGCTTGGAGATATAGTCGTATGCACCTTTTTTTACAGCATCCACCGCGGTTTCTATATTGCCATGCCCGGAAATAACAATGAACGGTACATCTGGCTTCAGTTCCTGTGCTTTTTGCAATACTTCAATACCATCCATCTTTGGCATTTTGATATCGCAGATAATACAATCGTAAGTATTTTCCTCAATCTTCTTTACTCCTTCAGCTCCATCGGCAGCTTCATCCACCTTAAAGCCTTCAAAAGTCAGTATCTCATTCAGCGCCTTACGGATCGCTTTTTCATCGTCTATTACCAGTATTGTTTGCGCCATATTGTTTGAATTAAAGATCGCGAAATGAGTTGAAGGACCCGACTACTTCGCCTCACCGTTTTTGTAACTTCACCGTTTTTACCGGCTTGCCATTTTCATCATATTGCTTCCAGTTGCCCTCTTTTTTGCCGTGGTCATACTTTCCTTCTGCTTTGATGTTTCCATTCTCGTAGAATTCTTTCCAGTCGCCGGTTTGTTCATTGTTTTTATAGCGGCCGAACTCACTTACTTTACCGTTTTTATAATAAGCCGACACTTCGCCCTCTATTGCTCCATTCCTGTAGTCATATTCGGCCGCCTTCTCCCCAGACTCGTAGTACCATGTAGTTTTCCCGTCGCGTTCGCCCATGTTAAAGTTGGCAACCTCCTGCGGCTTCCCGTTCATATACCGCTTAATGTAATTTCCGTGCCTTTTCCCGTCGGAGTAGTAGCTTTCTTCGCTTACCACGCTGCTGCCAATCTGGTAATCACGATGTGGGCCATTAAGAAGATCATTTTTATAATTTTCAACAAGCTCGGTATAACCCTGCTGGTTGATCTCCATATAAACACCGTCTTTTTTGCCATTTCTGTAATTTGTTATGTGTGAAGGGTAGCCAGATGCCCAATAAATGGTCCAGGTTCCCTCCTTAATTCCATTGTGTTTATATCCTTCCGAAACAACCAGATTCCCTTTTCTTACCTGTTGAAACTCCCAGTTGTCAGGGTCATTGCGGCGCAATGTGTCTAATGACTGTGCGTTTGCTGCTTCCGCCAGGGAGCAAAAAATCAAAGCCATTAGGAAACATCGTTTAAGATTCATCGTGTGTGTTTTTCGAGCCAATTTATACTATTTGCCCGCATAAACCCGCATAGACGGAAATTTTTTGCAAATCAATAGAACAAATACCGTGTGGAAGATGACAGCGGTAACTTTGATAGATAAAAGATAGATAATGGAAAATGTCGTTTTACATAAATCGGAATCGCGGGGTCATGTAAACCATGGCTGGCTCGACACATATCACAGTTTTTCTTTCGCAAGCTGGCACAATACAGAGCGTATCCATTTTGGAGCGCTACGTGTGTTGAATGACGATTTGGTGAAGGGCGGTTATGGCTTTGGTAAGCATCCGCACGACAATATGGAGATTATCACCGTGGTGCTGAAGGGTGCATTGGAGCATGAGGACAGTATGGGGCACAAACAGGCGATACATGACAACGAGGTGCAGGTGATGAGTGCAGGAAGCGGATTACTACATAGTGAATATAATCATAACAAAGACGAAGATGTGAATCTTCTTCAAATCTGGATTTTCTCTGAAAAACAGAATATAGAACCTCGTTATGACCAAAGGGTCTTTGAGGAAAAAGATAGATTAAATAAGCTTCAGGTGTTGGTTGCACCAATGGACAGCAATGATGAAGGTCTGAAGATCAATCAAAATGCCTGGATATACAGAACGAGCCTGAAGAAGGGGAAAGCCGTGGATCTGCAGCTTCATCAAGCGCAAAACGGATTGTATAGTTTTGTAATAGAGGGAGCTGTAGCAATAAGTGGCACTACAACAGGAAGGCGTGACGCAGTTGGAATTTCTGGAAAGGAACATTTTGAGATAGTAGCTAATGAGGATTCGGACTTGCTGCTTATTGAAGTGCCGATGGAGATATAGGATGTTACAATACGAAAGTCCTTCGCTTCCGAAAAACTATGGCAGCCAGATTGTTGTTCGTTCTGTGGCTATTTAAAACTCTAACTTGTAAATTCCTTTACTACTCCTAACTTTGTGGCGCTTAAATAATCGCGTAGCGTAACAACCTTTATGGATTCTTTACTCATGGTAGTGGAGCAGAACACTCCCATAAATTACTTACCGGTAGTACTACAACTGATTGTGGCAATAGGATTTGTGGCGTTTATGTTAGCAGCTACACATCTTTTAGGACCTAAAAGAAAAACATCCGACAAGCTTGCCAATTTCGAATCTGGTATTCCTTCCGTAGGTAACGCAAGACAGCCGATGGCTATCAAGTATTTCCTGGTAGCGATCCTGTTTGTTCTATTCGATGTGGAAGTAATCTTCTTCTATCCCTACGCTGTGAACTTTAAGGAATTAGGAACAGACGGCTTTTTTGCTGTGATAATGTTTGTGGCTTTCTTTTTGTGTGGGTTTATATACATTCTGAAGAAAGGCGCTTTGGAATGGGAAGAGTAGACAATGTGATAATTTGATGATGTGCTGATTTGATAATTAGTGCCGTAAAAAATAAGCCATTATCAAATTGATAATTATCAAACCATCAAATTAAAGAAATGAGACCGGTTCAATATAATACGAATGACAAGGTAAAGATGGTAGACCTTCCGGAGGGATACTCCGGAGAGGGCTTTCATGCTACATCCTTTGATAAAGTGATAGGCCTGGCAAGAAAGAACTCCTTATGGCCTTTACCGTTTGCAACCTCTTGCTGCGGTATTGAGTTTATGGCTACAATGGGTTCCAATTACGATTTGGCGCGATTTGGTTCTGAACGTATGGGTTTCACCCCGCGGCAGTGTGATATGTTACTTGTCGCCGGTACAATCTCTAAAAAGTTAGGTCCTATTTTGCGGCAGGTATATGTACAGATGGCAGAGCCGCGTTGGGTAGTAGCTATCGGCGCCTGCGCAAGTAGCGGAGGAATTTTCGATTCCTACTCTGTCTTGCAGGGAATTGATCAGGTAATTCCTGTTGACGTTTATGTACCAGGTTGTCCTCCGCGTCCGGAAGGAATTTTAGATGGCATCATGAAACTCCAGGAGTTAGTGGGGAATGAGAGCTTGCGTCGCAGGAATAGCGCACAGTATAAGGCTTTAATGGAAAGCTACGGCATACAATAAACATAATAAATCTGTAGTCAAAGAAAGTCCCTTAAGACCTATGACTTTAACGAACGAACATATTATACGGCGGCTTACTGAAAAGTTTGGTGAAACATTATCTTTTGATGAGCCTTATGAGATGCTGACGATCACTGCGCCGGCGGAGCAAAACCTGAAAGTAATGCAGTTTCTCTACGATGATGAGGAGCTGCGTTTTCGCTTTTTAACGGACCTTACCAGTATTCATTATCCGGAAAGAAAAGACGAAGAGCTTTGTGTGGTCTATCATCTGCACAATCTTATAGATAATGTTCGTATTCGACTGAAAGTATACGTACCTTCTGAAAAGCCGGATGTGTTTACAGCAACTCAGATTTTCCCCGGGGCCAACTGGATGGAGCGTGAAACCTACGATTTCTACGGAGTTAACTTCGTAGGCCATCCTGATCTTCGTCGTATACTGAACGCGGATGACATGGACTATTTCCCGCTGCGTAAAGAATATACTTTGGAAGATCCTCAGCGTACGGACAAAGACGACGACATGTTTGGAAGGTAATAATGAATAGAAAGAAGGGTTAATGAATTGAACAGTGTGGGAGACGAGACAAATTATTGCGAGGATAATGATAAATGCAAAACAATAGAGGAAATGCAAGGTTTTCATTTTCATTTTAAATATTAGATTTTGGAACAACACCATATACAGCTCCCGGAAGAATCGCTCGCGAAGCAGTCCACTACATTAAACCTCGGTCCGACGCACCCGGCCACACACGGTGTTTTTCAAAATATTCTTGAGGTGGACGGTGAGCGTGTATTGAGTACTGAACCAACTGTCGGGTATATTCATCGTGCTTTTGAAAAAATTGCAGAGCGCCGCCCCTATTACCAGATTACGCCGCTTACCGATCGGTTGAACTATTGCTCGGCTCCAATTAATAATATCGGCTGGCATCTTACAGTAGAAAAACTACTGGGAATAAAGACGCCGAAACGTGTTGATTACCTGAGGGTTATCATTATGGAGCTTTCCCGCATCGCGGATCATCTTGTATGTAATTCCGTAATTGGTGTAGACACGGGTGCTCTGACAGGGTTTACCTATGTGTTCCAATATCGTGAGAAGATCTATGAGATATTCGAGGAAATATGTGGGTCACGTTTGACAACAAATATTGGCCGATTCGGCGGTTTTGAAAGAAACTTTACTCAGGCTGCGTGGGACAAGCTGGATGATTTCATGCTCACTTTACCTGACGCATATAAAGAATTTGAAGACCTTCTGAACCGTAACCGCATATTTATGGAGCGCTGCATGGGTGCAGGTCCATTGACTGCAGAAATGGCACTGGCTTACAGCGTTACAGGTCCGAATCTACGCGCTGCAGGCGTTGATTACGATGTTCGTGTTGCTGCCCCTTACAGCTCTTATGAAGATTTTGACTTCAAAATTCCGGTTGGCACTACAGGAGACGTTTACGATCGCTTCATGGTGCGGAATACAGAGATATGGGAAAGTATGGACATTATTAAGCAGGCCCTTGAGAAATTGAAAGACCTTGATCCTGCTGTTTATCACGCGGACGTTCCGGAGTTTTACCTTCCTGATAAAAAAGATGTATACACTAAAATGGAATCTCTGATTTACCATTTTAAAATCATCATGGGTGAAACCGAAATTCTTCCGGGAGAGGTGTATCATTCGGTAGAGGGAGGGAACGGTGAAGTAGGTTATTATTTGATAAGCGACGGGGGCAGAAGTCCCTACAGATTGCACTTCCGTCGTCCTTGCTTTATTTATTATCAGGTCTACCCTGAAATCATCAAAGGCGGATTACTTAGTGATGCTATCGTGACATTAAGTAGTCTGAACGTAATTGCTGGAGAGCTGGATGCATAAAGTTTAATTAGCCAGTTAGTTACTTCTAATTGGACAAATTATCGAATTGGCAAATTGACATGAAATTCTCTGAAGAAAAATTAAAAGAAGCAAATGAGATCATCGCACGCTACCCTGAAGGGAAGCAGAAAAGTGCCTTGATTCCGTTACTGCATCTGGCACAGGATGAAAACGAGGGATGGCTGGATGTCCCGGCAATGGATTATGTGGCAGCTTTGCTGAACCTGCTGCCGGTTGAAGTGTATGAAGTGGCTACATTTTATAGCATGTTCAATCTAAAACCTGTTGGTAAGTATGTATTCGAAGTGTGTCGTACAGGGCCTTGCATGCTGAATGGGAGCGACGATATTATTCAGTATATTAAGGATAAGTTAGGCATCCAGGAAGGTGAAACAACGCCCGATGGCTTGTTTACTCTGAAACCTACTGAGTGTTTGGGAGCCTGTGGATATGCACCTATGATGCAGCTGGGTAAGCACTACAAGGAACATTTATCGAAGGAAAAAGTAGATCAGATAATAGAAGAATGCAGGATGAATCCTGCGGTGAATAATTAAGGATCGGAAAATAAGCGGTGTAACATCGATACTTTCGATTTTCAACTTTTGTTTTTGAGATGAAACTTTTATTAGAAAACGCACATATTGACGGCATCCGGTACTATGAAACGTATCGTAAGCATGGCGGTTATCGCGCTGTAGAAAAGGCGCTCAAGATGACGCCAGAGGAACTGGTAGAAGAGGTTAAGAAAAGTGGACTTCGGGGCCGCGGCGGTGCAGGTTTTCCTACGGGTTTGAAGTGGAGCTTTCTGGCAAAGCCGGAAGGTATTCCCCGTCACCTTGTTTGCAACGCAGATGAATCGGAGCCAGGTACATTCAAGGATCGGTATCTGATGGAGTTCCTTCCACATCTTTTGATCGAAGGGCTCATTGTGAGCAGCTATGCCCTCGGCAGCAATCTCACTTTCATTTACATCCGCGGTGAATATGCATGGATCGTAGATATATTAGAGCAAGCTATCGCAGAGGCAAAAAACATGGGGTGGCTAGGGCACAACATCCTTGGTTCCGGGTTTGACTGTGAAATTTATGTACAGCGCGGCGCAGGGGCTTACATCTGTGGTGAAGAAACAGCACTGATTGAAAGCCTGGAAGGGAAACGCGGCAATCCACGTATTAAGCCACCATTTCCTGCGATACAAGGCCTTTGGATGCGCCCTACAGTGGTAAACAATGTTGAGACACTTGCGGCTGTGGTGCCGATCCTGAATATTGGAGCGGAAGAATATGCAAAGATCGGAGTTGGACGCTCAACTGGTACGAAGCTCATTTCGGCCTGTGGTAATATCAACAAGCCTGGTATTTACGAAATTACAATGACGGAGACTGTTGAAGAGTTTGTCTATTCTGACGAATTTTGCGGTGGTATTCCCAAGGGCAAAAAATTGAAAGCTTGCATTCCGGGTGGGTCCTCAGTACCCATTGTTCCCTCTAATTTACTGTTTAAGACAGCAAAGGGAGATACCCGCTACATGAATTATGAAAGTCTTTCAGACGGCGGCTTTGCAACAGGTACAATGATGGGTTCAGGAGGATTTATTGTGTTGGATGAAGATCAGTGTGTGGTTCGCCATACGATGACATTAGCGAGGTTCTACCAACATGAAAGTTGCGGTCAATGTAGTCCATGTCGGGAAGGAACCGGATGGATGCATCGCATTCTGAAGAACATAGAGTATGGAAAGGGAAAGATTAGCGATATAGATCTACTATGGGATGTCCAGAGCAAAATCGAGGGAAATACGATTTGTCCCCTCGGCGATGCTGCGGCCTGGCCTGTGGCGGCCGCTATACGGCATTTCCGTGACGAGTTTGAATGGCATGTCACACACCCTGAGGAGGCGCAAATAAGAAACTTTGGATTGGCTCATTATGCAGATCCTTTACCGCTGGCAACAGCATAATAAAATGAACGAAGAGTTCGGGACAAGGAGGTAAAAATTATGTCTGAACAGACTCCAAAATTTAAAGTAACGGTTGACAATATAACAATAGAAGTACCTGCGGGTACGACTATTCTGAATGCCGCAAGGCAAATAGGGGGAGACGTAACACCTCCTGCTATGTGCTATTACAGTAAGCTTGAGGGAAGTGGTGGTAAATGCCGCACTTGCCTTGTAGAAGTGAGCAAAGGATCAGATAAGGACCCGCGTCCGATGCCAAAATTGGTTGCGAGTTGCCGTACGACAGTAATGGATGGGATGGAAGTAAAAAACATTACTTCTGAAAGAGTTCTGGAAGCACGAAAGGGTGTTGTAGAGCTACTGCTGATCAACCACCCACTCGATTGTCCTGTTTGCGATCAGGCAGGTGAATGCGATCTGCAGGATCTGAGCTACGAACACGGAGTAGGAAACAGCAGATTCGACTTCGACAAACGGGTATTTGAAAAGGAAGATATCGGTGACTACATACAGTTGCACATGAACCGATGCATCCTTTGCTACCGCTGCGTTTATGTCGCTGAACAGTTGACAGGTAGGCGGGAACATGGCATACTCGACAGAGGCGAACATGCACAGATCAGTACTTTACTTGGCAAAGCACTAGACAATGAATTTATCGGAAACGTTATAGATGTGTGTCCTGTAGGTGCACTTACAGATAGAACCTTCCGTTTTAAGCAGCGGGTATGGTTTACAAAGCCAATGGACGCGCATCGTGATTGTCCTACCTGCTCTGGCAAAGTACGGTTGTGGCTGAGAGGAGAGGAAGTGTTCCGTGTTACGGCTCGGAAAGACAAATGGGGAGAAGTGGAAGAGTTTATCTGCAACGAATGTCGCTTCCATAAAAAAGAAGTGAGCGATTGGATAATTGAAGGACCATCAAAGGTGAACAGACACAGCGTTATATCTCAGAACCATTACCGTGGAGCAATTGAAGCACAGCCAGAACTGATAAACGAAATAATAGGAAAGAAGCCGAAGATTTTGTTTAATATTCATGAATTAAGTGATGTAAACAGACCCGAAATTGATTTATCGAAGATTGAAGGTCCGTCGCATTCTGATGATTTTTTGCCGAACCAAAAGCTGGAAGGACAAAGGAAGCTCGAGGTAGGAAAAAAATGACCTGCCTTACTTAATGGAAGGCGAACAATTGTAACACACTGATAACGCGACCGTTTCCGCCAATTGGTGCAAAGGCTGCATAAAGCAAGTGTCGGTCAAAAAGAAACTAAGATAATTAACGAACTAACTATAATTTTGCGCCGCTATGCTTTTGATGCAAATAGACTGGCTTTTTATAATTGAAAAAATCATACTGATAACGGTGATACTCCTCGTATCGCTCGGTATTGCAGCCTATTCAACATGGGGCGAACGGAAAGTGGCAGCAGTTATGCAGGATCGGATCGGGCCGGCACGCGCCGGTATTTTTGGTTTGCTGCAACCATTAGCTGATGGGGGAAAACTTTTTTTCAAGGAAGAGATCATTCCTCAAAACGCCACGAAACTCATTTTTGTTCTAGGTCCGGCGATGTTTATGATTACCGCGCTGATGACCAGCGCAATTATTCCCTGGGGACCTAGCTTCGAAGTTGGCGGACATGTCATTTCTTTACAGGTTGCGGACATAAACATCGGTATTCTTTTCATTTTTGGCGTTGTCAGTCTAGGTGTTTACGGGATTATGCTTGGCGGATGGGCGTCTAATAATAAATATTCTTTATTAAGCAGTGTCCGTGCCGCCTCTCAGGCGATCTCTTATGAATTGGCAATGGGTATTTCACTGATTGCCTTATTAATGATCACCAGTTCTTTAAGTCTCAAGGACATTGTAGAGCAGCAGCATGGATTCTGGGATAACGGCTACTTCACCTGGAACTTTTTCAAACAGCCTCTTGGATTTTTTATTTTTCTGGTTTGCTCATTTGCGGAGTTGAACCGCGCTCCTTTTGACCTTCCGGAAGCAGAAAGCGAATTAAATATGGGATATCACCTTGAGTATTCTTCTATGAAGCTCGGTTTATATCTTTTTGCAGAGTACATTAATATGTTTATTAGCTCAGCGGTAATGGCCACCTTATTCTTCGGCGGTTATAATTATCCCGGTATGGATTGGGTAGCAGCGAATGCGCCTCAATGGTTGTTTGTGCTTTCGGGTGTCGCCGCACTGTTTATTAAGATAATTGCTTTCATTCTTTTCTTTATGTTCATCCGCTGGACGCTTCCGCGTTTCCGCTATGATCAGCTTATGAGATTGGGCTGGAAGTCTTTAATACCGCTGGCATTGGTAAATATGCTTATAACCGGCGGAGTGCTATTGTGGATAGCTAAGTAAAAAAGTGGCAAAGTATGGGCCTTGTGTTTTGAATTGTGACTTTACCTTTTGAATTTGAATGAAAATGCAGCAACTAACTAACAGATCAGTACTCATAAATCGGGACCCGATGACTTTCGGCGAGAAGATTTATGTACCTGCTATATTAAAGGGATTAAAGATAACAGTTGGACATATTTTTAAAAAGAAGGCAACTGTAAGTTATCCCGAAGAAAAGCGCCCATTTAGCCCTGTATTTCGTGGACTCCACGTTTTAAATCGTGATGAGGAAGGACGCGAGCGATGCACTGCATGTGGACTTTGCGCTCTGGCATGTCCTGCAGAGGCGATTACAATGGAAGGTGCGGAAAGGAAGGCTGGAGAAGAGCATCTTTATCGTGAAGAAAAATATGCAGCAAAGTATGAGATCAATATGCTGCGCTGCATTTTCTGTGGCTTTTGTGAGGAGGCCTGTCCGAAGGATGCGATTTACCTCAGTGAAACGGTGATGCCCGCCAACTATACACGAAGGAGCATGATCTATAAAAAAGATGATTTGCTTATTCCTCATCCCAAAAAACAAGAGAATACCAAATAATGGATCTGTTTGAGATTTTGTTTTGGTTGCTGACCATTACCGCAATCAGTTGCGCACTTGGTGTAATTCTAAGTCGTAATCCCGTCAATAGTGTATTATTCCTGATCGGCACTTTCTTTTCGATTTCCGGCCATTATATTTTAATGAATGCTCAATTTCTGGCTATCGTAAATATAATTGTCTATGCCGGCGCGATCATGGTTTTGTTCTTATTTGTGATTATGTTAATGAACCTCAACGCCGACGTTGAGCCTCAAAAAAGCCGGTTGGTGCAATTTGCCGGCATTATTTCCGGGGGGATATTGTTCCTGGTGATTTTAGCTGCGCTACGCGATGCAAAGATTAACGGAGAGTTGAGTAAAACCGCAAGTGACATAGGGCTGATTAAAAACCTCGGAAAGACACTCTTTCAAAACTATGTGTTGCCTTTTGAAGTGAGCAGCATCCTTTTTCTAAGTGCGATGATTGGTGCAATGGTGATTGGAAAGAAGGAAACTACACCGTCTCCTGTAATGATGAAAAAGAATCCTAATCAAAACTGATAAGAGTTTAAAATTCAAAATTTAGAATACACGTGCCTATTCAATATTATATCTTTCTAAGTTTCGCGCTTTTCTGCATTGGCATCATGGGGACCTTAATGCGTAGAAATGCGATTATCATTTTTATGTGCATTGAATTGATGCTTAATGCCGTGAATTTGCTGCTTGTAGCGTTTTCCAAGATGTTTAATGATCCCTCTTCCCAGATATTTGTGTTCTTCATTATGGTCGTTGCGGCGGCAGAAGTGGCAGTGGGGCTTGCGATTATTGTGATGATGTATCGCAAGGTGCACTCAGTTGACATTAATATTCTCAACAGACTTAAACATTAAGCAGCGAAGGCATGACAGATCTTGTTTTTTTAATTCCTCTTTTTCCTCTGCTTGGTTTTCTCATTAATGGCCTTGGATGGAGAACCATACCTAAAAATATTGGTGGCATTATCGGCAGTCTCACGGTACTTGCCTCGTTCGCCATCTCACTTGGTATTTTTTTCGAAGTAAAAGATGGAACGTCGCAGGTTGTCCCTTTGTTTGACTTTATTCAATCCGGTAACCTTAATATTCCTATCGCTTTCCAGGTGGATAGTCTTTCAGCGCTATTTCTGCTGATCATCACAGGTGTTGGGTTTCTCATTCACGTTTACTCTACTTCTTATATGCATGAGGACGAAGGAATGGTTCGGTATTTTTCGTACCTGAATCTTTTCGTCTTTTTCATGTTGTTGCTCGTATTAGGAGCTAATTACCTTGTTCTTTTCATTGGTTGGGAAGGCGTAGGTCTTTGTTCTTATCTTCTGATTGGTTTCTGGTTTAAGAATAAGGATTACACAGATGCTGGTAAAAAGGCCTTTGTAATGAATCGCATTGGTGACCTCGGCTTTTTGATAGGCATGTTCCTTATTTTATATCATTTCGGAACACTTAGCTATGCTGATTTCTTCGGAACAATAAGTGCAGGAACGGCTCCGGTTACCGACTCTGTTTATAACTGGATTGCAATTTGCCTGTTTATCGGTGCCATAGGTAAATCTGCTCAAATTCCCTTATATACATGGCTGCCTGATGCGATGGCCGGTCCCACACCGGTGTCAGCGCTCATTCACGCGGCAACGATGGTAACGGCAGGAATTTACATGATCGCACGTAGCAGTGTACTGTACAATCATGCACCGGAAGCGCTGCATGTTGTAGCTTGGATTGGCTGTGCGACGGCTGTACTGGCTGCCACCATTGCACTGAGGCAGTATGATATTAAGAAAGTACTCGCTTATTCCACTGTTAGTCAACTAGGCTTTATGTTTATGGCTTTGGGAATGGGCGCCTATACCACCGCTGTTTTCCACGTAATGACGCATGCTTTCTTTAAGGCGCTGCTCTTCCTCGGTTCTGGTAGCGTTATTCATGCTATGGGTGGCGAGCAAGACGTCCGTAAGATGGGCGGATTGGGAAAGCACATGAAAATTACCCAGATTACCTTTCTGATAGGATGTTTGGCGATTGCCGGTATTCCAGGGTTGTCAGGTTTTTTCTCAAAAGATGAAATCCTTGCTTCAACATTTGCCGGTAATAAAGCGATTTATGTTTTGGGCTTAATTGCCGCGATGATGACTGCGTGCTATATGTTCCGCGTATACACTTTGACCTTTACCGGAAAATTCCGTGGCACGCATGAGCAGGAACATCACTTACATGAAAGTCCTGCGGCTATTACCATCCCTCTAATTGTACTGGCTGTACTGTCGGTTATTGGTGGTTATGTAGGATTGCCTGCTGTGTTGAGCGAACACCACTTACTTTCAGAGTTTTTAAGCAGCAGTGTTGCAAATGCTGGCAGCCACCATTTGGATCACGGCACAGAATGGATGTTAATTGGCATTTCCAGTGTTGTTGCGATTGTATTCTCTATTGCCGGTTTTGCAGCAAACAGAAATCCTTCTTTTGTACCGAATACAGGCCTTTCAAAGATTTTGGAGAACAAATGGTATGTTGACGAGTTGTACGACGCGGTAGTTGTGCGACCACTTGGTGCGCTTTCCGGCGTCATGGATCGGTTTGTAGAAAGAATGGGTATTGACGGACTGGTAAATGGGGTCGGTAAAACTGTTCGTTGGAGTAGTGATAGAGTAAGACTACTGCAAAGCGGGCAGGTAGGTTTTTACATTTTTGTAATGGTAATCGGCATTACGGTGTTGTTTGCCTTAAGCTTTTTCTGGATCAGGTAAAACGCGGCGATTAAATTTATGATGTTGACACTTCTTATATTAATTCCTTTTCTGGCAGGGGTTATCAGTTTCTTCATAAAGGGGAACGGTGCCAAAGGGCTTGCACTTGTAAGTACCTTAGCAACGTTAGTCGTTTCCGGCATTATAGCTGTTCAAAGCATGGGACAGTCCCAGTACTTCAACATGCCATGGATACCACAAATCGGAACGCAATTCAGCCTGATGGCAGATGGCATGAGCGCTGTCTTATGCCTGCTTACCGGTATAGTGATGCCTGTTATCATTATAGCGAATTGGGACAAAAAAGTGGAAAGACCGTGGTCTTTTTATGGATTAATATTGCTTTCTCAAGCGGGCATTACAGGTGTCTTTCTTGCTTATGACGCACTGCTGTTTTATTTCTTTTGGGAGCTTGCCCTCATACCCGTTTATTTCCTTTGCTCTCGCTGGGGCGGTGAAAAAAGAATCGCTGTTACCTTCAAATTCTTCGTCTATACGTTTGTCGGCAGTCTGATGATGCTGATCGGGCTAATCTATCTGGCTACTCAGACGCCAGGTGGCGACGGCTATTCATGGGCAAACATTACGCGTGCCGGTTCCTCATTACCCCCCGCAACTCAAAACTGGATCTTCTGGCTCATCTTCGTTGCCTTTGCAATAAAAATACCGGTATTCCCTTTCCATACGTGGCAACCTGATACTTACGAGCAATCGCCGACACCCGTTACAATCATTCTTAGTGCCCTCATGGTGAAGATGGGTATGTTTGCTGTGATACGTTGGGTATTACCTGTCGTTCCGGACGCCGTTACATTCTGGTCGAACACCATAATCACTCTTTCAATCATCGGTATAGTGTATGCATCGCTACTGGCTTTGAGGCAAACCGATCTAAAGCGATTAATAGCTTACTCTTCCATTGCCC
>DATJDP010000124.1:0-3739 GCA_035497355.1 Flavipsychrobacter sp. | reverse complement strand
TTGGACTCCTGGGTGTAACGACTGACCTGTTTCCGTCTATGTTTACTATTTGTGCGCTTCTCATTCTTTCCAGTGTAGCTGGCAGCCTGACAGGGTATGGAGTAGGGCGCAGTGCCGGAAAGTTTTTTTATACCCGTAAGGAATCCCGTTTTTTTCGTCGCAGCTATCTGGTTTCTACAGAGGAGTTTTACAAAAAGTGGGGCGTTCTGGCCATGATAGGTGGTTACTTTTTACCTATTATCCGCACATTCGCGCCAGTATTGGCTGGTATTATTAAGGTTCGGTTTCAGCGATTTCTGCTGTTAAATATGATAGGGTCGGCTGTCTTTATATCCGTATTCGTGCTGACAGGGTACGTAATAGGACGCTTGCCATTCCTGAAGCCCTGGTTGAAGTATATCCTTCCTGTGTTTGTACTAACGGTTACAGTCCCTCTGATCGTTAAGATCGTGAAGGCGATGAGAAAACCAACGTCAGACTAGCCTATGCAAGCGTGTCTCTGGGCCCTCCTTTCTGGTCTCTGCATCTCTGCCTTTCTGCTCTCTGCCTCCGCCCGCCGACGCGCCAATAACAACAATGTTTCTTTTCTCCATGATCCTGATTAAGTATATTCATCACATATCGCGACCCCTAAAAGGGAAAGAGTGCACTAAGGTTATGCCATAAAGAAATAGCAGGCTCTGAAATAAGGAAATCTTTAGAAAAGACTGGTTACCCTCGCTAAATACGCTTTACAAGCTTTATCTTGTGCAAAAGGACCCACTTTTATGGTATATGATGTATGAAGGAGAAAGAGAACTATGAAGGCGAATATTCGGTTTTAGTAGAACATCGGCTTACAGAAGCGCAGCAAAGAATAAAGATACTCTCCTATAGGCAGCATCTTACAGAAATGCTGAACGATGCGAGCATTGACCGGATTATGGCGCTCGACACGTCACTCAATATCATCGCGTGGAACAGGAAAAGTGAAGAAGTGACCGGGGTGTCGAAAAGAACGGCTATTGGATCGCAGTATTATACCCTGTTCCCGGAAGTAAGCAAAAACAAAGCAGTTACAAATGCGATAGAACAAGCATTGAAAGGAAGAACTTTCTTTCTTCCCTCCGATAAATCTGATTTTGAAGGAGGCTGTTATGAGAGCCATTTTATTCCTCTGAAAGACGATAATGATGCTGTGATCGGCATAATGAATATCAAGCATGATATAGCACACAGGATCAAAGCGGAAAACGAGCTCAAGGCTTTGAATAAGGCCATGGCGAGAAAGAGCAAGGAGTTGCAGCAACGCAACGAAGAGTTGCTTTCGTTTGCCCATGTCACCAGTCACGATCTGAAGGAGCCGCTACGCAAAATTTACACTTTTGCGGGAATGATCAACAATTATGAATCTGAGCAGTTCAGTGAGCGCGGTAAAAGCTATTTTAAACGCATACAGGCCGCTGTTCAAAGAATGGGTATGCTTACTGATGACATTCTCACTTTTGCAGAACTGAATACTGAAAGGTCAAAGAAAACTGATGTAAACCTGGAACACATGCTGTTGTTCGTAACGCGAACACTTCAGGAACAGATTGAGACTACGCAAGCGATTATTCAGCATTCACCGCTTCCCACGGTTCGTGGCTACAGGCAACTTATATCCCAGCTTTTGTATCATCTGATTACAAATGCGCTCAAGTTCCGCAGGCCGGATGTGCGTCTTGAAGTTTATATCGACTGTGAACAGGTGTCCGGTGAAACGATTAAGAATGCTGAAGCGATTGTTGATGCAACCTATTTGAAGCTGAGCGTTCAGGATAATGGAATCGGATTTGATAAAGCTTATAAAGATAAAATATTTCAGATGTTTCAAAAGTTGAATGCTGATGAATACCTGGGAACTGGAATTGGCCTTACATTATGCAAAAAGATAGCTGCCATACACTATGGATTTATGACAGCAGAAGGTAAGGAAGGGAAAGGAAGTAACTTTTGCGTTTATTTTCCTGTTTAAATGGTTTAATCGGTTGGGTAAACCCTTTAAGGTTGTCTGCCGAAGTCCTCTATTCAGCGGCCCACGTCAAGCCACTTTTCTAAAGCTGCAAAAGAGAAAGTTCTGCGTTGTATTGAATGGGGTTATGTGATTTTCTGTAATACAGCGAATTTTTGAAAAGCTCTTTGAAAGCTGCTGCTGCAATTCTCCTTCAGTATATTGCTTAATATCTAAACCACTGCATTTTTTAGGTCCTTTATCTGAAAAGGTCCCGATGGTGATGTAACCGCTTACACCACTGCTAACGACAGAGATATAACTTCTTATTTGCTCTTTTGTTGTCAGGAAATGAAATGTGGCCCTGTCGTGCCAAACATCATAGGTTTCCGTCGGTTGAAAGTCGGTTATGTCTGATACTATCCATTTAACGCTTTGTGCTTTTGGGCCAAGTCGTTGCTTTGCCCTTTCTAATGCTGCCTCCGAAATATCGAGGACTGATATATCCTCATAGCCCTCCGCTAATAAGAAATCAACCAGCTTGCTATCACCTCCGCCTACATCAATTATTTTTGCGTTCTTCGAAAGATCGAAACTGTGAATAAAATCCAGTGAAGTTTGCGGAACATTTTGCGTCCAGCTTACCTCATTGGGTGTTTTTGTACTGTATACAGTTTCCCAGTGTTTTTTCTTGTCCGACATAAGGGCGTCTTCTAATAAGTTTTAGTCCTCCAGTGGGTATCCTTTATCTATCCAATCGGCTTTCAGGTTTTTAGGAAGGTTCAGCAGCCTTGCGTTGGTAAACTTCATCTCTTTTAACAGGTTGAAAGCCGGACGGACATTGGGGCAATGCTCAAACGGGCAGCATCCGCAATAGATAACCACTTCTGCGCTTTTCGGTATTTGTGTCAGTTTTTCTTTCAGCTGTTCCAGGTTTCCCTCGTCCTCTGTAGCTCCGATGGCAACCGAGTTTTTTATCTTACCTGCCGGGCCTATGTTGAAGATGTAAGTATTTTCCATCTTTCCGCTATTCAGCATATCGGCCAGCTCAGCGGGAGCAAGCAACTGCTTTTCTGTCCACGGCTCGTTCTGTCCATTCTTTTTGAAGCTTGAAAAGAACAAGACCAAAGCAACCAATACCAGAACGCCGGAGGTGTATTTAAACTTCATAATTCAGATTTGATGTTGAACAGTACACAAATATATGATTTATCGTTTGGCGGAAGTCGTTGGAGATTGTTGGAAAGCTTTGAGACGCTCTCTTTGTCATGCCCAAAGGGCATCTATAGACCACGTAAGCATTTATTGTCTTCAGTTCCCCTTCGGGGATGACAAAATGGAGTATATGAGATAGAGCACCGAACTTTTCCAACTCCTCCAACTTTTCCAACCACTTTCACACTCTTGCCATCTTGCCGCTTTCCCTAAATATATATTCATACTCTGAGAGCACCCCTGTAGTCCGTAGCTCCGTTACTGTCTTTACCAATTCCGGCCTGTTGGCCAGGGCCAGCGCCTCGCGTACATCCCTGCCATAGGTGTGCACCGTGCTAAGCTCCACGCCCATCCTGTCGGCTATCTGCTGCAGACTCTCATTGGCAAAGCAACAGCAAAGCACTGCATATTCCTTCTGGCGGTCCGTCAGGGTTTTCCATCGCTTCACCAGCTCAGTCTCCGGCTTCTGCGCCTCGTCGGGCAGCATCAGCCCTTCCTGCATGATATCATTAAGGTGCATCCTGCCACTCACCGCATCGTCTGCTGCTGCCA
>DATJDP010000123.1:0-4751 GCA_035497355.1 Flavipsychrobacter sp. | reverse complement strand
AAGTACACACCATTGGTAATATTATTTACAGGCAACCAGTCGCCGCTTTGACACTCTTTGCTTAATACCCGTTTGCCACTTACATCCGTTAGCTCAACATTTAGCTTTCCCGTTGCCCCTTCAAGCTGTACACGGAGGTGTTCATTAGCGGGATTTGGATATACAGTTAACCCGCCAGAATGTTGCAAACCATCCACTGAAAGAGGATCGGAAACATGGAAAGTATCTACATTCCATGAACAGATATCACTGTACTTAACCCAATAAGTGCCAACAGCAGTAGCAGTAAGAGAAGCTGTTGTGGCTCCGGTATTCCATTGGTAATTGCTGAAGCCCGCAGATGCATTTAGCACCACGGTACTGTTTGCATCAAGCGCACTATCGGCAGCAGTAAGAACGGTATCTACTATCCAGGTTACATACTCATTCGGGAAGCAGGTATTGCCAAGTGAGGGCGTTAGCATGTTCATGTTCACAGCGCTGTCTACATAGCCACAGGCAGTGCCTGCAAGATTAGGATTGTTGATTACGGAAAGATAATTAGCCGGTTCATGCATGGCTATATAGATTTTGCCGTTCGGAGCCAGGCGGATATCTTTCACATAATTAAACGTATTGCTTGTGTCTAAGGCAGTCTTAGATGCAATAATAGCGGCTGTGGTTGGAAGACTCAGATCATACTGAAACAGGATAAAACTGGTAAACAGCTTGTCCGTTCCCAGTACATAGAGCTTTGAATTGTCTGGAGAGAAACATGCTGAATAGTTAATAGCATTTGTATCCAGCAGTATCGGATTAGAGACCACGCCTGTTGCAGGATCGAAGTCGAAAAGATCGAGTCCCACCTCTTGCAGGGAGCTTCCAAAAGCACTCGCTACAGCAAGCTTTGTACGGTCAGGGGAGATACGCATCTTGCCTTCCACATAAGCAATGCCTCCGGAAAGATTGCCAGCCACGGAAACTACTGGTGTTGTATCTATTCCTGCAGCCGTCACGCTATAGCTTTTAAAACCATTATCGAAGTCATTGTGTGCTACTACCCAGATGTTACAGCTGTCTCCAGCCACTGCTATCAGCTTGGAAGACGTAAGCATAGAATCAATCATGATTCCTTTCTTTCCTGCCACTACATCTCCCAGACCGTTATTAAGGCTCATATCCACAACGGAGTAAAAAAGGTGGGAGGCAAAAGGATCAATGCCGAAAAGAAAATCACCATTTGTCTGCATTGAAAACACATAATACTGTCCGGGCATACCAATTACCGGAATGATCAGCTGACCCTGCTCTGCCTGACTTCCACCAACATTGGAAGTGTACGGCGCAATAAGTCCCTGCCCGTTCGGCATTACCTGGTTGTTTTTATTCCAGATAGTGTCTCCCTGCGTGTAGAATAGCAGATTGCCGGATGCATCCGCCACTGTCGCGCTACCGCCAAGCGACCTTAAAGGAACTGTAAACGGTACAGGTGAACCTGAATTGAAATTAAGACCATAACCGGCACTGTACGTCCAGATATTGTTTTCCGGCAGGTTGTATTGCGCATATCCGAAGACCGGAAGCAGCAGCAAAATGAATAAGTAGAATTTCGATGATCTCATTTTGTTGGTTTTATCGTTAATAAAAAAAGTATTCAGTCCTCTAACCAAATGTATTCAGCTTATTTATAGATAAGCAGGGGTGTTTACCTCATAATTATTATTCGCATATATGCTTTGCCGTTAAATAAGCATCTTTACAGTGATCATGAAGAATTGGGTTGTCTATTCTTTTTTACAACGACTGGTGGTGCAGTTGGCACTTGTCACCTGCCTGCTATGCATGATGTGTGTTACCGCTGCCGGACAAGCATCTCCAGAGCAGCCGCAGATCATTAATAATACCGGCGACACAGCGGCCATCCGGAGGTTGATCGCATCTGGTGAAAAAATAGTAGCCACCATGCCAAACAGCGAGCAGGCACTTCTCAAATTCCGGAAGGCCTTTTATGAAAGCAGACGGGCAAATTACGCGGATGGTGTGGCTCTTAGTCTATATCAGATGGGCCGCATTTACAAAGAAAAGGGTATGTACGATACTGCTATCAAGCACTTTCGTCTCGGACTCTATTACATTCCGGCAGTAACCGACAAAAATATTCCTGGCAAGCTTTTAAATGGTGTTGGTACCTGCTATTTCCTGAAAACCGACTACAGGCTCGCATCGGCCTATTTCTATAAAACACTGGAAGAGATAAGGCAAAAAAGGCTTACCGATCCCTATTTCATAACGCTGCTTTATAGCAATTTCGGCTATTTGTGGATACAGCTTAATGATTCCGCTCAGGCCCTGCAATACCTGACGCTGGCGGAAAAAGTAGCCATCGCTTCCGGCGAAAAAAGAACGTTGACTAATATCTATTGCAATCTTGGCAATTATTATTACAGTTTTGGGCAAGACCTTGCGAAGGTGCTGCAATATAATCGCCTCGCGCTGAAACTGGCCCGTGAAAACAACGATCTGCGAGCCGAGCAAATTGCCATCCACAATCTTGGCAGTGTACTACTTTACCAGGGACAACCAGCAGAGGCATTATCCTATTTCAGAGATGCGCTTGATCTCAAAACGCACTCAGATCCTTACACCTCTGCTATAGGAGAGTACTTTTCGTTGGGCTATGCTTATCTGCTGCTCAAAGATTATAAACAGGCAGAAAAGAATGCGAGCATTTGTCTGGCCAAAGCGAAGGAAACAGGCCTGCGGGAGTACATTGCCAAATCATACGAGCTGCTGCACCTGATATATTCCGAAACACACCAGTATAGGGATGCCTACAAATTTTCAACGCTGTTTATTCAGATGCACGACAGCATCATCAGCACTGAAAAGAGCAGAGCTATCCGCGAAATGGAGATCAAATACAGAACTTCTGAAAAGGACCGCGATATCATGCAGAAAAAACTGCTCATTAGCAGACAGGAGAATAACCTGCGAAATAAGAATATATGGATTGCCTTCATCTCGGTTGGATTATTGCTAACTATCATCTCCCTTGCTTCACTTTTTCGACGCCATAAACATAAACAGCGACTGCAACAGCAGCAGATCCGGATACTGAAACAAGAGCAGGAAATCGGCTCTCTGAAGGCTATGATGCAGGGTGTGGAAAAAGAAAGAAGTCGCATAGCGAGGGAGCTGCATGATGGCATAGGCGGCATGCTGGCTGCCATTCGTATGAATCTCGGGGTACTTAAACAGGAAGACTATGCAAGTCCGGGAAAGATAGATGAGATCATGCACATGGTGGTAGACACCGCAACCGAAGTACGCAAGACTGCTCACAATCTGATGCCCGACATTCTCGACAAGCACGAATTGCCCGAGGCGCTTGTCATTTATTGCGAGCATATCAGCAAATCAAACGAGCTTGAGATCGAACTGCAGTTCCACGGCGATATGGAGCCGCTCAGTAAGAATGTGCAGCTGATGCTTTACAGAATCTTTCAGGAACTGATACAGAATGTGGTAAAACATTCAGGCGCAACCTATGCGGCCATACAAATGGTGCAGCACAATCGCACGCTGAGTATTTTCATAGAGGACAATGGCACCGGCTTTTCTCCTGCGGATGCCATAGAAGGGCTTGGTCTTGAAAACCTTCGCTACCGTGTACAGTCATTGCATGGCGAATTATCTATCACCTCTGAGAAAGGCAAGCATACAACTGTTTACATGGAATTTGATCTTGACAAACTTAAATATGAAGCCGTCGTATGAGTATTCGTATAGCTATTGCTGATGATCATCCGCTGCTGGTGGAAGGACTGAAAAAAATCCTTCCTACATTCCCGGGAATTAGCCTGTTCGGGTGCTATTATACAGGCAAGGAATTACTAAATGGCCTTGAGCAGTATCTGCCAGACGTGCTGCTGTTGGACATACATCTACCAGATAAGAACGGCGATGAACTGGTCCCTATTATTTTGAAGAAGTATCCGTCTTTAAAGATCCTGACGCTTACCAACTTCGACAGCACTATTTACGTTCATCATATGATAGCACACGGTGTGTTAGGGTATATTCTGAAAACTGCAACCAACGAAGAGTTGATAGAAGCGATTCAAACAGTTAGTCGTGGAGAGCAATATATCTCTGATGCGATGAAGGAAAAAATGAATGATGTTGACAGTAAGATACGCAAGGCATTCAGCTCCCGTGCTTCACTTACGCCCCGCGAAAAGGAGATACTGCAACTGGTGGTGGATGGGCATACCAATCCTGAGATTGCACAAAAGCTGTTTTTAAGCGTTAAGACCGTTGACAACTACCGCACCAACATTATGATGAAGCTTGATGTAAGCAATACTGCCGCTCTTGTCACAAAAGCGCTGCGCACAGGAATGGCGAAGTAGCTGTTCTCTTTAAAACACTTCGTTTTTCTGAAGCCGATTTCGCCAGATACAGATTCAGTAATTTGATGACTCTTCCCGCACATGCATTGTCAAATCATCAAATTACCAAATCACCAAACTATTAAGCATCAGGTATCTCCGGCTCTACCAGCTTCATCAGCTTTTCGAGCGAGTCCTGCCAGCCCAGATAGCACATCTCTACGGGTATCTGCGATGGTATTCCTTCCTGCACCACTTTCAGATCTGTTCCCACCATTGTTTTACTCAGCCAAACGGAAGTAGTCATCTCTCCCGGCATGCTCGGATCATCAAACTTGTCGGTGTATTTTAAAAATTCGCCGGGCTTTACTGTTACATAAG
>DATJDP010000122.1:0-20595 GCA_035497355.1 Flavipsychrobacter sp. | reverse complement strand
ACAATGCCCCCTGTTTTAGCAAAAAAACCAAATACTCTTCCATGGGGACGATGCAAGTCAACGGTAATATCTGCCAGCGCTGCAAATAAGAAATAATTTTTTTCAAAGTCTTCTCCCGTGGGAATATAACCTCCGCCTTCTATGTAATCCTCTTTTAAGTGGAGGTTTCCCATAGGCAAGCTTAAACCAGCACTTAAATCGGCATAGTGACTATTTCCGAAAAAATGATACCGTGCACCGGGTGCCAGATAAATACCTAAAAGGTTTACCCTTGTCTGTTCATATTGTACCGTTCCTGTAGTTCCGGAATTAAAGACTCCTGCTTTTATATTTAATCCAAGCCTATCTGATTGACCTGGAAAGCGTTCATATTCTACCATGCCGGTTGCGCCAGCGAAACCATCTATGGCACCTAATCCTACGCTGCCGGTTACTGCATTCTTATGAGAGAATCCGGACGAATGGATTGACGGATATTTTTTTGCGCTTAATGGCGTGGTGTTGAACAAAAAACCAACAAACAGAAGGAGGATCGTTGTTGATCTGGTGTTTAAGGACGGGACATGATACATGTAGGGATACTTTATTTCACTAAGATATAAAATATGCCTAAAGATATTAATGAATCATCTTGTGCCTTTCAATAAGTCAATAGACGACGGAGCGCTTTCTCCATTAAATCTTAACCTTTTCTCACATCTTGCCTTGTGCTAATCAGTTAACTTTGCTGCCTATGCGGTTTTTGAGGAAGACGCTGAAGGTGCTCGGAGTTATATTAGGCATCTTCCTTCTCATCATTTTTGTTTTCTGTGTTTACGTTTGGAAGGTTTCTGATATAGAGCCACCCAAGGTAGCGGATACAAGTGCCTTCAACCTACAGAGGGCGCATGTGGATGGCTCTCTTTACACTGTTGGTGACAACTGGATTCGCAAGAACGAATGGGGCCTTTATGAAATGTACGTTTCAGGCAAACCCTTCGAAATGGGGGTGAAGGAAGGCAAGCTTTCCAAAGAAGAGATTGTAGATCAGGAGGCCGCCTTCACTGGCGAGATAAAGCGGATGATCCCTTCTGACCGGTACCTCAAATTCCTGAAATACATTGTTGGTTTCATGAATCGTGATCTGCCCGAACATGTGAATGACGAATACAAAAAAGAGATTTACGGCATTTCTCATGCTGCAGCTGATAGCTTTAACTGGATTGGCAATAACTATGCACGCATCCTCAACTACCATGCGGCGCACGATATAGGGCATGCATTGCAAAACATGATGTTGGTGGGTTGTACCAGCTTTGGCGCCTGGGGCGATAAAACGGAGAATGGCTCTATGCTCATCGGTCGCAATTTCGACTTTTGGGTGGGAGATAAGTTTGCGGAAAATAAGATCGTTGCTTTTTACCGTCCTGAGAAGGGCTATGCTTTTGCTTCGATCACCTGGGGAGGTTTTGCCGGTGTGGTAAGCGGCATGAACGAGAAGGGGCTGACCGTCACTATCAATGCTGCCCGCTCCGACATTCCTTTTAGCGCCGCTACACCGGTTTCGCTCGTAGCACGGGAAGTGCTGCAATATGCCTCCAATATCAACGAAGCCATTGCCATTGCTAAAAAGCGGGAGATGTTCGTATCAGAAAGCTTTTTAGTGGGCAGCGCTGCAGACCATAAAGCGATCATTATTGAGAAAACACCGAAGGATCTTGCGATCTACGACCCCGGAAAAGACAATATACAGTGCACTAATCACTATCAGAGCAAGCATTTCCAGACGCAGAAGCTCAATGTAGAGCAGGAGAAAAGGAGTGCTTCGGTATACCGCTACGAACGCCTGCAGGAGTTGATGCAGCAAAACTATCCACTGACACCGGACAAGATGGCTTCTATTCTGCGCGACCGCCGCGGCCTGCACGGTGCCAACATTGGCGATGGAAATGAAAAAGCGGTTAATCAGTTTATTGCTCACCATTCCATCATCTTCCAGCCTGATAGCCTGAAGTTTTGGATCAGCAGCGCTCCGTGGCAGCTGGGCACCTATGTTTGTTACGATCTGCGGAAGATATTTGTGCTGAATGGTCTGCAGCAGGATAGGGAAGTGGCTGATGTCTCTCTGAATATTGCGCCTGACAGCTTCCTGTACTCAAATGAGTATGCGCAGTTTTTAAAGTTCCGGAAAAACAAGATTGCCTTGCTTTTCCATAAACCGGTTGATACCGCGGAGGTAGTGCATAGCAATCCTTATTTCTATGATGCTTACCGTATTGCTGGTGACTATTGCAGGGAAAAAGGATGGTATCAGCCGGCCATCAGTTATTATGAACAGGCATTGACCTATGAGGTGGCCACTCTGGATGAAAGGGATGCGATCAGTAAAAAGATCAGTGAGTGTAGAAAGAAGGTGAAAGGTTAAGTATTGGCCACAAAGACGCAAAGTTTCTGCCTGCAGTGCCGCTAACATAAGCGGGAAAAAGGCAAAGACGCAAAAAACACAAACTCGAAAAAATCCCTGTTCACTTTGATTTATCTTCGCATCTCCTGCAAATAATTTTTACAAGTAAAGAGTTGAATGTCATCCCTCTACGAAGCCCGGTTTAAAAAGCATAACGCCTGCGTACTGATTCCTACCTACAACAATGGGGGAAGCCTGGCCGATGTGCTTGCCAATGTGCTGAAGTACACGGGAGCTATACTGGTGGTTAATGACGGCTCTACAGATGACACCAAAGACATTCTCGCCTCATTTCCGCAAATCCGTTCCGTAAGTTATTTTCCTAATAAGGGCAAAGGCATAGCGCTGCAAACAGGCTTCAAAGAAGCCGCAAAGCTGGGCTACGACTATGCAATAACGATGGATAGCGATGGTCAGCACTACGCAAACGATCTTATAAAATTCCTCGATCAGCTGGATGAAACCCCTGGCGCCTTGATTGTTGGGGCGCGGAATATGGATCAGGAGCATGTACCTGTAAAAAGCTCCTTCGGCAATCGGTTCTCTAATTTCTGGTTTTGGGTAAATACCGGCATTCAGCTCCCGGACACACAATCGGGCTATCGCTGTTATCCTTTGAAGAAGCTGGCCAATAAGCATTATTTCACCAGTAAATACGAGTTTGAGATCGAGGTAATGGTGCGTGCCTCCTGGAGTGGCATTAAAGTTCTGAGCATTCCGGTTTCCGTATATTATCCCAATCCGGAAGAACGGGTTTCCCATTTTCGTCCGTTTAAAGATTTCTCCCGTATCAGTGTGTTGAATACCTTTCTGGTACTCATTGCATTGCTGTGGATCAAGCCGCGGGACTTCGTAAAGATGCTGCTGAAGAAAGAAGGCTGGAAAACGATGTGGCGCATGCTGTTCGTCAATCCGCAGGAAAGCAACCACGCAAAAGCCTCCTCGGTGGGTTTTGGTTTTTTCATGGGGGTCGTTCCCGTTTGGGGTTTTCAGCTTGCCATAGGCATTCCCGCATCCATTGCATTCCGAATGAACAAGGCGTTGTTCCTTCTGGCAGCCAATATCAGTATCTTTCCCTTCACGCCCTTCTGGTGGATGGCAAGCATCGTTACAGGTAAATGGCTGCTTGGCTACCATACATGGACATTAGACTGGCATACAATTACGTTAGCTCGGGTGCGGCAGGAAGGTGTTGCATTTTTCCTCGGCGGAACGGTGCTTGCCATTGCGCTTGCTGTAGCGGGGTATGCGGTTACTTACCTTGTACTACTTCTGATCCGGAGAAAACCTGCAACGGTGGAGTAGATTATTTTGTAGCAAAGCAATCGAGATGTACGCCTTTCCAGGAAGGGTCTTCTGACACATATCTACTTATCGTAAAAGACGAGAATTCTCCATTTCGCATTATTTCATCAAGTTGGTCGTAGTTCATGTAGCAGGTTTCCCACCGTTTATCAAAGATGCGTTTGATGTTTTTTGCCATTAACGGGTAAATCGCTTCCGCTAATTTCCTTTTCAGATTCTTTCTTGGTTCAATATCTACTGTTGTAAAGAACAGCCTACCGCCGTCTTTCAACAAGGCGTAAAGCTTAGCACACACATGCTTGTCAAAGACCGTATGTTCTCCCAATACCCCGACTGAGTATATAAAGTCGAACTGAACGCCCCCGAAGTCATAATCGTAAAAGTTTCCTTCAATCAACTCAATGTGCTGCAGTGCAATATTTTCCCGTTGAAATGGATCCTGTGCTTGTGCAAGCATGTTTGGAGAAACATCAATACCGGTGAGCCCCTGAAGATTGCGGAGCGCATGAAAATACCTTCCTGTGCCGCAACCTACATCAAGCACGGATATGGGACGGCGAAAGTCTTCTGTCAGCCGTCTGATTTGCCCCGCGTAATGCATGTATGCCTTTGTGTGGATGAATTGCTCATCATACTTCCGATAGCTGCTGCACATATCAGGATGGTAGTTCTTTTTATTTTCTACAAGACGCTGAGTAACCAGATTGTTAGAATTCATGACAGAAGTTTAATAATTGACGCAGCAAAATAAACATCTGGAACCGCTATATTTGAAAAAACAGGATGATTAACCAATGAAAAACAGGAAAGCCGATCCATCGGACAACTTTAACATGCTACACTATTTGCAGTTGGTTGCTCTAGGTCGGAATCGTTTTTTCGATAAGTTTTTAGACCTGTAAAAAGAGCTTTTGGAAGTCCCAAAGACATTTTAGGACTTCCAAAAGGAAGTTTAGGACTCTAAAAGCAGTTTTAGACTTCCGAAAGTTACCATGACATTCCCTCTTCTTTGCGTCACTTTACCCACTGGCATACTCCTTTTATAGATGAGGCTGACAATCACTTCAAGAAGATTTTTATGAAACATAAGACAGGAAAATTAGAAAAGCTTTTTGAGGCCTTTTCCACAAAGGCCACCTACCACACAGGTAAACCATCTGCATTTATCACTGCTTTAATCATTGTTATTGTTTGGGCTGTTACAGGGCCCATTTTTGGCTATTCCGATACCTGGCAATTGGTCATTAATACCGGCACTACGATCATTACGTTTCTTATGGTTTTCGTGATCCAACAGTCACAAAACAAGGATACTACCGCCATGCAACTGAAGCTGAACGAGCTGATAGCTGCCAACGAGCGGGCCAGCAACCGATTAATAGACATAGAAGATCTTACGGAAGATGAGCTGCAGTTGTTAAAATCCTTTTATGTATACCTTTCTGAAAAGGCAGAGAAGGAGCATGATATTTTTGCCACTCACTCCATCGAGGAAGAAGCAAAAGGAGATGACACAGGCATTAAGATGGGTGAAAAGAAGAACCCTATTAAATAGCCAACTTTCGCTTCATTGATGCTTCGCCCCTTTTCATGACGCGGCTGTGATTATATCGAAACACCGGAGCCAGTAAAAACGCAACCGCATTCATCCATGCAATAGTTGTAAATACATTCCAGTGGCACTCCACCGTACACGTATTCCCCTCCCGATAAAAATGCCAGGCGCCCATTCCTTGCAGTTGGCCCGATGCCTCACCTTTCAATAACTCATATTTTTTAAAGTCGATAAGTAACAAATCGAACTCAAGTGTGTAAAACATAGGACTGGCGAGCCGGTATCTGCGCACACTTCCGACACCGTCCTCATCTCCGGCCACCAGTTCCTTTACCTCTCTTACGTCTTCCCACCATGATGGCCAGTTTTCCGAATGGTAGATCAGTTCCCACGCCTCTTCAACCGGTGCCGGGATATGCCATATAGAGATAAAGGAATACTGCTTTTTCATTGTTTACTGGCAAAGTAATCCAGATAAAAGGAAAGATAAAGCAGTTCTATTAGTTTTACAGTAGCACAATTGAAGCTGATGTTTATTGAACCTCACCGCACCTTCAAAGGCAAAGGCTGGATAGAAGTAATATGCGGCTCCATGTTCTCAGGTAAAACGGAAGAACTGATCAGGCGGCTGAAAAGGGCAGAAATTGCCCATCAAAGTGTGGAAATTTTTAAGCCCGCTATGGATAAGCGTTACGACGAATATGACATCGTATCGCACGATGATAGCCGGATTTGCTCTACTCCAGTTGAAAATTCACATAATATATTACTCCTTATATCTGATGTAGATGTAGTGGGTATAGACGAGGCACAGTTTTTTGATAATGATTTAGGAGAAGTGGCAGAAAAACTCGCTTCGCAAGGGATAAGAGTAATAGTGGCAGGCCTGGATATGGATTTTACAGGCAAGCCATTCGGACCTATTCCCGCGCTGCTGGCAAAAGCGGATTATATCACAAAGCTACATGCCATCTGCGTAAAATGCGGAGATATAGCAAACTTCTCCTACCGCAGGACAAAGATCGAAGATCAGATACTGCTGGGTGAAAAGGATATTTACGAGCCCCGGTGCCGTAGTTGTTTTAACAAACCATAAAAAAGGGCATTATGAGAAAGAACATCAGGATCAATAAATCGAAGAAGATCAGTAAAATAGTCCTCGCACCTTCAACCCCAACAGAAAGACTGGAACTCGACAAAAATGTAATTGATCTGGTTCTGCGGCTGCTATATGAAAATGCTGATAAGAATGCCGTGGATCTTCATAGAGATGTGCTTGAAAAATCGCGCATTGTTCTTCCTTCCAAAGAAAAGCAACGACTGTGGGAAGTGCTGACAAGTTCAGGATGGGTAAGTCCCACAATTGGCTTTGGTAAAGCTGGGAAACTGGAACTGACAAAGGCAGGTTTTCTGATGATGTCTCAGTTTGGTGGCTACAGTCAGTATCTGGCGTCTGTTCAGACAAACCAGCCTCAAACCATCATTCTACCGATACAGATAGAAGGGGAGGATCAAATAGACCCCGAAGCATTGGCGAAAAAAGCAGGGTAGAGCGTCAGCTATCGTTTTCTGAGCCTGTAAAAAAGGTAGGGGAATAATAAGAGACACAATAGGAAGAGCACCCAGATATTCCCTTGCAAAAGATTGTATTGCTGAAGGAGGCTATTCAGTGAATGATGCGTCAGAAGGCCAAGTCCAAATTCAAATAAGATTGTCAATACTATCCAGACGCCTCCGATAAACAAGGCTTCTTTACCTTTTCTAACATCAAGTTTTGGGAAGATTAGTCCGATATACAAACCGCACAAGAAAGTGAGGGTAACAGTAGATAAGTCGTTTGAATAACGCGGATTAAAGAACTTTGTAAACACCAGTTCTCTTAATGTGGCGTTCAAAAAGGCTATGGCTATCATAGGCAGCCATAGCAGCAGATATTTAGTCTTCATCAGGAGGCAGCAAATAAGCTAATAAAATAATAAACACCGTTGCGACGGCGGTAACCGGCTGCATCCATGATACATATCCTATTAACTATACCTGTACCAGAAGCCAGACAAGCACAACGGCAGCGCTTATGAAAGTGGCTCTGCGGCCATGTCTTTTTCTAAATATACATATAGCCGCAAAAAGCGCTGCACCACCGACGACGACAAAGAGGACAAGGCCTGGGAAAAAGTAGTTTTTAAAAGGAGTGTCATGCAGCCATTCGAGAGGCACACCTTCAGCACCTGCCATACCATAATAGCCACCGCCAAAAGCATTCAATGCCAATCACCAGCACCCCACCGAGGAAATATCGAATTATTTTTTCTGTAGTCTTCGTCACAGTCTACGTTTAGTGAAACTGGTCAGGCGCTTCAATCGAAACGCCACTGGCCAACTATTCACCATTTCGCGATGTGAAGCTACGACCGCTACTACAGACAGAATATGATAATAGTCATACTTTTCGGTGTCCGCAGACATATGGCTTCTTGCTGTGCGACGGGTAGTGAAAAAGGATTTCCCTGCTAAATGGTGTTAATTCTGTAAAGCGTCATGCGCTTTCGCAATAGGATGTAGTTTTCAGGCCTCTTCGGCCGTCTGCTCTGGTTTCAGTCGGCGCTACTATGCAAAGGCAGATAGATGATAAAAGTGGTTCCTTCCCCCTCTCTGCTCTTTACCTCAATAAACCCGTCATGGTTTTCGACCACCTTTTTGCAAAGCGCTAATCCTATTCCTGTACCAGGATATTGCTGCTTATTGTGCAACCGTTGAAAAATGCTAAAGACTTTGGCTGCATACTCCTGATCGAAGCCGATTCCATTATCGGAAAATGATATTCGCGCATACTTTTCGTCTTTTACGGCGGTAGGGTAATAGGCGAGTTGCTGCCCATTCACTATTTCTGATGTAATGTTGACAACTGGTTCTTTGTCAGAAAACTTAAGCGAATTACTAAGCAGATTGAAAAAGAGCTGTGCCATTTGCAGTTTATTGCCCTGTATTACCGGCAGCTTACCAATATTTACCACTCCTTTTTTCTCTGCAAGAGATAGTTCAAGATCAATTAAGATACTTCTTACCACCTCCTCAATATCTACCCTTTCTTTTTCTTCTTCCACCCTTGAGATACGACTATAATTGAGCACAGACTGAATAAGTGCCGTCATCCGTTCAGCGGATTGCTTAATGCGATGAATATAATCGTGGGTTGAGTCGTCAACTGGCAGCCCCTTTTCTACCAGGCCGGAAAAGGTAAGTATCTTTCTCAGCGGCTCCTGTAAATCGTGAGAAGCAATGTAGGCGAACTGCTCAAGATCCTTGTTGGATTTCAAAAGCTTCTCATTCACCACTGCAAGTTCTGTATTCGCATTTTCGAGCTGCATGGTACGCTGCCTTACCTTTTCTTCCAGTTGATGATTGAATGAAGTGATCTGATTATTCTGCGTTTCTATCTGGCTGAGCATATGATTGAACGCGTCTGTTAGCAATCCTATCTCATCATCTCCATGCTTAATTGCCCTTACCGTATAGTCGTGTTCGTTTGAAATAATGCTCGCGGTCTTTGAAAGCTTCAAAATTGGATTTGAAATGCTTGCCTGTAGAATCTTTGATAACGCATAGGCAAGTAGAAAGGAAAGTAGAATAAACAGGATGGTAATCCCGGAATATAAAAGAAGCCGCTCATTGAGGGCTTTCAAATCACTCTTTATATATAAGACTCCTAGAAAATCCTTTTTCTGCATTACAGGTTGAAAGGTATTCAGGTAGTCGGAAGTGAAATAATAACCGTTTTCTGTAGGCTTTGGGGGGAAGACAGAAACAGGAAGCGAGTCAGGGTACTTTGCAAAGAGATTGCCATTTGCGTCATATAGGCCCGCTGCTACTACATGGGGCTCGGCTTTGAAGGCAGAAAGAATTTCGAAAGCATCATTGGGACTCTCGAACGCAAGTGCTGCGGTGCTGTTCGCGGCTACAACCCGTGCAATAGAGCGGGTTTGCTGTCTGATGCTATCCCGAAAAGTAAAGAATTCATATGTATAGAAAGCAATACATACCAATAGTAGAACCAGGCCGCACGTGAGCAAAATCGTACGCATCAGTTTTTGCTGTATCGGTAAATCCTGCAATCTCATTTTTAGTTTGTTTCCGTTTTATAAATTTCAGCGACCGCCAGCAATTTGGCGCTTATTATCAGGTCTGTTTTTTTAACTGCCGCAGGGCATATCTGAACCTTTATTTTATCGTTCTTCAAGGCAAAACGAATCATGCCACCTTTCTTAAGGAAATCATCATCATCACCTACGGTAAGGATACTCTTTTTTTCTACCGCGCTTAATATTTCCGACAGCTTATCGTGCATGTTGCGGCATACATAAAGAACATGACATGTTTTTATCTGATCCGGTTGTGTAAATCTTGTAACGATAATACTCCGCCCGTTGACCGTTTCTCCGCTGACCACCTTTTCCAGAAAGGCACCAAAAGGATTATCGCCCAAAATGCCAATGACTATTGGCGCGTTTGCATCTGCAAATGTGGTAGCCGGCCACTGGGTAAATTGAGTGAAATGAAACAGAAATACTGCTTTTATCTGAAACTCTTTTGCAGGAGCTGTTTGCGCAGATAATGTATGCGGTTGCAACAGCACAGCAGCGAGCAGCAGTAGCAGCATTAGCCTTGAGACCATTGCCGGTTTAAAGCGATATGTTTTTTCGGGGATCAAAAGCGGTAGGTTATAGTTTCATTAACAGATCTTGGCAATCTTGCCGATCCAAATTCTAAATGTTTATCATGAGCCAGATTTCTTCCGGCTATAGAGAAAGTGAATCTTTTATAAATCCATGCGATTCGTACATCAACATCCGCGTACGCCGGGACTTCTTTTGAAGTAACTAATGCTGGCAGGTCTGCAACATATCGTCCAACAACATCCAATTGAAAGTTCTTTGGCAAATCTGCTATAGACTGCAGTAACGCCTGCGCTTTCGGATCTACGGCTTCCAAAAGATAGCTTTTGTTGTAGGTGGGTGGTGCTGGATCTCTGAAATCTTCATCCAGGTATGTAAAGCCACCTCTGACACGCCACCAATCCAACATGTATAAATTCCATGCAATTTCTACACCATAACTGCTGGCACTATTGCCATTGCCAAATCTAAACAGAGGGGAGGGTGTGCCGGTTGTATCCAAAGAACGAAGCTGATCATAATTATTATAAAAAGTTGAGATGGAAAGCTCTCCTATGCGAGGAATACGTGTCCTGTAACCAAGTTCATAGGCAGCAACTTTCTCAGAACCTATCGGATGGTTAACGTTTGATATGCTGAGAAACCTTTCTTCAGCATCAAATCTGCTTGGAGTTCGTACTGCTCTGGAAACCGCTGCCCATAAAGTATGATTTATAGAAGGAGTCCACGCAATCCTGGCACTTGGCTGCCATTCCCAACCGGTATAGTCATTATGCAGTGCTTTTGTGCCAACGGTCAGATCAAGTTTATTGCGAAGCAGCTCTATACGATCCTGGATAAATACGTTAAACAGCTCCAGATTCCTGTCTTCAGGAACAAAACTAAGGCTCGCCGACCCTATTGTATTGTCGTACATATGACGATATCCGGCTCCTGCCAAAACATTTTGCCTGTTACCCAGTGCAAAACCTTGTTGCAAGTCCAGATCATAGATGGTAAACTGGTCCCGGAATCCTGCTCCAGCCAAATTGCGATAAGCACGGTCGAAGTAAGCCTGTGCGATAAAGTTCGAAGTCTCAGAAAATGTATGTGTCCACCTTCCAAGAACGTTTTGACCGTTTACTTTGTCTACAGAACTGTCCTGAACTCCTCCATAGAAGTCTCCCTGAAGTGTAAACTTATTTTTCTGTCCTGCTTCGTGGTCTACTCTGAAGCCTGCAAGCGTCGTGCTCCAGTTGTCAGTGTTTCGGCTTCCATCACTTTTAAAGGTAGGCCGCCGGTCCAGATGCTGCCCATAAACGCGGTAATAAGTACTTTTCCCAATCTTGCTACCATATCTGGCACTTATTTTATCCGTCAGGAAGGTTCCTGCCGTTTCTGACAAGTATAAGCCCTGCGTCTCCTTTGCTTCTTTGCTTACTATATTGATCACTCCATTTACGGCATTTGCGCCCCACATTGTTCCACCGGGGCCGCTTATTACTTCTATCCGGTCAATATCTTCGAGCAACACATTCTGTACATCCCAGAAAACGCCGCCAAAAAGCGGTGAATACACCGAGCGCCCATCAATCATCACTAATAGTTTATTTGCAAGTGTACTGTTGGAAAGTGGAGCGCCGCTAAAGCCTCTGGAAGAGATGGACCAATCTTGTGAATTGCTTTGTGCTACCTGCAAATTTGGCGCTAATCTTAAAGCTTCAGGAAGGAGAGTGGTTGCAGAACGCCGGATATCGGTACCCGTCACCACCTGAATAGCAGAGGCCGCATCTGAAAGTTTTTCGGGGCCACGGGAAACAGAAGTCACTTCGATATTCATCAATTGTTCGATAGTCAGTTTTTTAAGATCCTGTGCTGAGCTCGCGCTTTCCTGTGCAAAAGCCAGGGAAGTACCGCTGATGCAAAGTATAGTCAGGCATGCAGTTCGAAAGACGGCGGTACGATTGGTGAAAAGAAATCGCCTATTCCCTTTGTTAAAGGAATAATGACGAAAATCTAAACCATTCAATGGCTGAAGCATGCAATGAAGTTGTGAAAACAATACGAACTGATCGTCAAAATTAAAAAGCAGAAACTCTGCTGTAGCAAGGTTTCTGTGGTTTATTCAGCTATTTATATCTTAAATATTTCACAGATTAATAGTCAGTTCGCTACCTACAGTTGTTTTTTTCATTATTTCCGGGTACTGAACAGCTATAATCTCCTCCTAAACCAACTTTACTAAACTAAGAAAGGATAAGATAGAGAAAAACGAAAGGAACTGCAACATAATGCAGCGCTTTTTTTTCATTCAAACCAAAACGATGTTGTCTCTGATATAATATCAGCTATTTTTGCCACATGCGGTCATTTTTCTGCCTGGTCACGACGTTTACCTGCTTCTTATCGTTTTCTTCCTACCAATCGCACGCACAAGAGTCCGGGGTATGGAGTCTGCAACAAGCTGTGGCTTATGCACAGTTGCATAATATCTCCATCCAGCAAAACGAACTGAACGAAAGACTGGCAAAGCTTACCCTTAAGCAAAGCCAGCTATCTCAGTTGCCGGCTATCAATGCGAACACTGCTTACGGAAGGAGCTACGGACGATCTGTTGACCCTACAACCAACCAGTTCGTAAAGGGTAGCTACGATTTTGTGAGTGCAACGGGCACCGCAGACATCCTGCTTTTCGGCTGGTTTCAGAAAAGAAACAACATCGCCGCCAATAAGTTTAGTCTTGAAGCAGCAAAGGCCGATCTGGATCAACTGAAAGATGATATTTCTCTTAATGTAGCAACCGGCTACCTCAGAGCCTTGCTGGCCAAAGAACAGATCAGAGTAAATGAAAAGCAAGTAGATCTGTCTGAAGCGCAGTTGCTGCAAACCAGGCAATTCGTAGCTGCAGGGCGATTACCCGAACTGAATGCCGCGCAATTAGAATCTCAACTGGCAAGCGATAGTGCTAACCTGATCACCGCAATTGCAAATTATACAAGTTCTATTCTTGACATTAAAGCTTTACTCAACCTTGATTTTGAAACACCGTTCGAAGTAGAGGCACCACAAGTGGATGTAAGTGAGGAAATGCAATTGAGCGCGCTTACTCCCCAGGCGATCTATGAAGAGGCAGCAAAGCATTTTGGTGCAATAAAAGGGAGCGAATTTCGCATACAGGCCGCGCAAAAAAGACTTGCAGCTACAAAAGGGGCTTTATATCCGCAAATAGCTTTAAATGCACAATTTGGCACCAGTTACGCCACTACTTATACCGAAGTAACCGGCATAACGCCCGGAGCCGTAGAACAAACACCTGCCTATGTTCCCATAGGGGATAGCTTACTGCCGGTTTATCAGCCTACATTTACTTATAATACAAGGCAAATCCCTCTGGGAAGGCAATTGGACAATAACTTTCGCCAAACGGTTTCTATTGGTATGAACATACCTCTTTTCAACGGATGGCAGCAACAGTATAATGTCCGTCAGTCGAAGATTAATCTGCAGTCTCAGGAATTGGATAAGTACCAGGCACAGTTGAAGCTAAAACAGGATGTGTACAAAGCGTACAGCGATGCGTTTAGCGCTATTCAGAAGTACTATGCTGCTCAGCGCGCACAGGATGCAGCACAAAGAGCCTATGATTTCGCTGAAAAAAGATATTCACTCGGCCTTACCAATACTGTAGAATACCTAACTACTCAAAATACACAATTCGTTGCGGAATCGAACCTGCTGAGCGCTAAGTACGACTTGATATTTAAGCTGAAGGTGATTGACTATTATTTAGGAAAAGAATTAAAACTTTAAAATGGCAGACTTGAAAGAAGTCTTACTCGAGGCGACCAAAGAAGCAGGTAAGATCATCCGGCAATATTTCCAGGGGAAATTTATTATTGATAATAAGGAAGGCATCAATAACCTCGTCACAGAGGTGGATACTAAAGCTGAAACAAAGATTATTGATATAATCAAAGCCAACTTTCCCGATCATTCTATTATTAGTGAGGAGGCAGGCGAGTTCTCACAGGATTCTCCTTACAAGTGGATCATCGACCCCATTGATGGAACTGTGAACTTTGCTCACGGCATCCCTATCTGCTGCGTTAGCATTGGTTTAAGCCAGGGCGATGAAATGCTGATGGGTGCTGTTTATAACCCTATGCTTGATGAACTCTTTTTTGCTGAAAAGGGGAAGGGTGCTACGTTGAATGGCCAGTCGATAGCCGTTTCAAAGAAATCAGATTTTCAGAAGGCTTGTCTCGTAACAGGCTTTCCTTATAAATGGCCGGAAACAAAAGAACATCCTATAAAGGTGTTTGAGCGTTTTATTTTGCAGGGATTGCCGGTTCGCAGGCTTGGCTCTGCTGCTATTGATCTCTGCTGGGTAGCGTGCGGAAGATTTGATGGCTTCTGGGAGTATAATTTAAGTCCATGGGATGTTGCTGCGGGCTATCTGATCGTCAGTGAAGCCGGAGGAAGGGTAACAAACTTCAAAGGAGATCCTTATAGCGTGTATGATAAAGAGACCCTTGCTACAAATGGATTGATACATGAGGAAATGCTGGGGCTGATCAAGGTAAAAAACTAATACTTAAGAACAAAAACAGATAAAAGATAAATGGCTGAAAGAACAGAAGTAAATACCATCGGGGAATTTGGACTGATAGACCACCTGACCCGGGATAACGAAACAAGACAAGCAGGGACGTTAGTCGGAATAGGCGATGATGCTGCCGTGATTGATCATTTTGGGAAGCAGACAGTGATCACTACAGATATGCTGCTGGAAGGTGTTCACTTCGATCTGATGTATAGTCCGCTGAAACATCTCGGTTATAAGGCAGTTGTTGTAAACCTTTCTGATATATATGCCATGTTCGGCACACCTACACATATTACTATGAGTATTGGCTTAAGCAACCGTTTTTCAGTAGAGGCGCTCGACCAGTTTTATGACGGCGTATATGCAGCCTGCGAAAAGTATAATGTCGATCTTGCAGGTGGCGATACCTGTAGTTCATTAAAGGGATTTGTGATCAGCGTAACTGCCATTGGCGAAGTAGCGACCGACCAATTTGTCACCCGGTCCGGCGCAAAGCAAAATGACCTGATCTGTGTATCCGGTGATCTTGGCGGCGCCTATCTGGGCCTGCAATTGCTGGAGAGAGAGAAGAAGATCTATCTGGAAAGCCCGAGCGTGCAACCGGATCTGCAGCAGAAAGCCTATGTCATTGGCCGCATATTGAGGCCGGAACCACGTGCAGATATTGTAGAATGGCTCCGTGAAAATGGGATTACTCCTACAAGCATGATTGATATAAGTGACGGATTGAGTTCGGAGTTACTTCATATTGCCAAGCAAAGCAATGTTGGTTGCCTCATTCACGAAGAAAAGATCCCTGTTCACGATGAGACACGAGCAACGGCTTTTGAGTTTGGTCTCGATCCCACCACCTGCGCACTGAATGGAGGGGAAGACTATGAGCTGCTTTTTACCGTCAGCCAAAGCGATTACGATAAGATTGCAACCAATAAGGATATAAGTGTTATTGGTTATGTTACCGATGCCGAAGAAGGTGTGCAACTCCAGACCAAGCAGGGCAATAAGCACAAGCTTATCGCGCAGGGCTGGAATGCATTTTCGTAGCGCTTACCTTTTAGTTTTTACTTTTTGTTTTGACTTTTTACTTTCTTTTGTATTTTAGGCTGAAATAACTCATTAGAATGAAGCTTTGGAAGCATACACTGGTTACGGCTATGGCGTTTATTGGCATTAGCTCTGCCGTATTTTATAGCTCTTGCGAAAAAGATAGCTGTGCTGATCTTCAGTGCAAGAACGGAGGCACGTGCGCAGAAGGTTTTTGCCGTTGTCCTTCAGGTTATGAGGGTACAGTATGCGAAACCGCTGTAGCAACTAAATTCATAGGCACTTTTTACGGACATAACAATTGTCAGATCACTTATCCTATGGTTGATACCGTGGACGTGTGGCTGGAACAATCACCTGATCGTGTAAAGTTTGTTCAGCATAGCGTGATAGCGGATACGCTTAGCGGTACAGTATCCGGTAGCGACTTGATCTTTACCCCAACAACCTCGGGCAATTTTTACAAATACACCAATGCCAACATTGTAGGTAATAAGATCATGGTTTTCTCCCAGGAATCTCAAAATAATAGCAATACCAACGTATGTAGCTTTACCGGCTTTAAATAAGGACGGGTCTGGATAATATAATAGGGCAGCATCATCTATTGATGCTGCTTTTCTTTTTCGTGAACTGGTATTTATGGATTTTGATCGGTTGACCGCATCGCTATTGGAGATCGACAGCTTATACTCTTTTCTTATTTCTATACTTTCACAATAAAAGGAGCAGCACGAGTAACAACTATTCATCGTTGGTTTGTGAATATTGCCTGCCGCCAAGTTGTTTGATGTTGTCAAATTGTTCTTCGGTTATTGCTTTCCCAAACTGGTAGCCAACTATATTTAGGTCTCGTAATGGGACCCGATTCTCGAAAGCGACAGATTCTTTTACTATGTAAACTTTTTTAGGGTTCTTTGCTAAAGCCTTATCCTCTGAATTCGGGGGGACCATTTCAGATATTACAAAATAGCCATAAGCCTTGGCATCTCTTGCGAGCAGAATGATGTCTGCATGTTTTTGCTGGCTATATCGGTATCTACCTCTAAATTTTGAGAAAATATCATTTCTAATATAGTTGGCAAAATCAGCTTCTAACGGGAATCCTGTCTTTTCATTTTTATCAGCGTTGCTATAGAGGATTATTTTCATAAAACATTTCGCTTCGTCAATTGGACAGCTTGATTGCGTGTAACATTTGTTTGCCTGATCGATATTAATTAGATATGTCAACACTTTTGAAGTTAAGCTACAAAACTCATCTCCATTCTCATCACTAACCTTGACAAAGTTCATTGACGAAGGATTGGTATATGAGAATGACAAGGTCTTACAAAAACATTCATTGTCAAGCTAATTCACAATGTCCGAGCGAACTTTTCAACTCCAGTCTGGGATATTCGCAGCAGCTAACCGTTCTGGTGATCAAATTACACAAATGAGCTTAGAAAAAACTGGATTCATGTATTTATTACTGCATTTGCATGGCAGAGGGTAAAAACAGGGATTGTAAATTTGATTTTCCTGACTTCGTGGGCATAATGACGTTACGCACCCACAGAAACCTCAGCACTGCGTAAGAATGTTTTGCATCCAATGAGAAGGTTTCCACAAGTACGAAAAGTGTTTTCGCACCCAATGCCTTTTCAACAACTTCCAACCATTTCCAACTCATCCAACCTTCCATTATTTTTAGCATTTAAACAATATTGCAAATCAGTAGCTTTGCGCGCATGTCTATCAAAGTATCTTCTCTTACTAAAATTTACGGTACACAGTTAGCTGTAGATCATATCTCCTTCGAGCTAAAAAAAGGTGAGATCGTTGGTTTCCTCGGCCCGAATGGTGCGGGAAAATCGACAACGATGAAGATGATTACCGGGTATCTGCCACCTACTGACGGCACTGCATCTGTATCAGGTTTTGATATTCAGCAGCAGCCCATGGAGGTAAGGAAGAGGGTAGGATACCTGCCCGAGGCAAATCCGCTCTACTATGATATGTATGTGAGGGAATATCTTCAATTTACCGCAGGTATTCATCATCTTGCAAAGCCCAAAGAACGCATAGAGGAAATGATTGCTCTTACAGGCCTGAATAAGGAAGCACATAAGAAGATCGGTGCACTGTCGAAAGGGTATAAGCAGCGGGTAGGACTGGCACAGGCAATGCTTCACAATCCGGAGGTACTCATTCTCGATGAACCAACGTCGGGACTCGATCCTAACCAGATTGTGGAGATACGGGACCTGATTACCACGTTTGGGAAGGAAAAGACCGTATTGCTCTCCACGCACATTATGCAGGAGGTGCAGGCAATGTGCAGTCGCGTTATCATTATCAGCAATGGAAAGATAGTGGCTGATGACGCAATTGGTCATTTGCAGCAGCATAACACCCAGCAGAATGTGCTGATAGTGTCATTTGAAGCAGAGATTGAAGAACAAAGGTTGAGGCAGCTGAATTTTGTGCAAAAAGCGCATCATATGGGCAACAGGCGGTGGCAACTGTTTACCGACAAACCTGACGAGTTGAGAAAAGAGGTGATGAAATGGGCACTTGATAACGACATCAATATTAGCTCCATGCAGGCGGAAACTCAATCGCTCGAAGATGTATTCCGGTCATTGACGCAAAAGGAGAAATGAGCGAGCCGACGAGGCAAAGGGCTGAATTGATAGTAGGTAAGTGCAAGTAGAAGGCTAGTACTTTTGCCACGTATTGCCGATGCAATAATTCAAGCAGGCAAACGTCAGGTATATCGAATCTATTCTCCTTGCCTGGGGCACTAAATACACCGTTTATTATTCATACTGGCCGCACGCTTAACCACAGATGCACAGGAAAGGCGTTGACCAGCGGCAATGCAGACAATAGAGCAGTTGGCACTGCGGTATTACGCAGATGAGGCCGTATCACTTCATGATACGGCCTCAGTCCTTCTGTGCTTAGGGTTATTACTAAGGGGCTTTGCTGCTTAGGCTTCGCTCATAACCTTTAAAAATTTGCTTCACATCAAAATATAATCCCGTTACTCTATCATTGTTGTCCTTGAGACTCAGAAAGTCACACTTTGCGTCCGTCAGTTTTTGATTGCCCCCAAATTCATAACCCAGAATATTTACAATGTCGTATTCATGCGATACATTCAGCACATGAAAAGCTGTTTTCTCGCTCTTTCCATCGCCCGTTGCCAGGATGGTTTGTACAAGTTTCTTTAGTTTGTCGAAGTAAAGATTGGCGGTAGCTGTATCGCCACTCTGCCGGTAGGCTATCCATACTACATTCAGTCCCTTAAGGTCGAATGGATTCTGCTCGATATTTACCTTTCCAAGACGAATAATCTCCTTCCAGTCATCTTTGGTCAGCTCATCTTTAGAACCCAGCAGCGTTTTGATGCTGTCTGTTTCTGCAGAGCGGTAGAATGGTACATACTGCGGCTGAAAAAAGTATCCGTAATACAGCATTCTGTAGTCGCGCAGAGTGAGCGTTGTATCGTTCGCATTATAACGCTTAAAGATATTGTCGTAGTAAAAAGCTGAGCCTTTATCTGTAGTAAGTTTTTCTATCTCCTGGTAGTCAGGAATAATGAAGGTGTTTTCCTGACCGAATAATTTCAGGGTAAAAATCATCACCACCGCCACCAGTACAATTCTGCGTAACATCTCCAATCGGTTTAACTATGAACTAAATCTATTACACAGTAATGCTGATAAAGAAAGTGCCAGCACAAAGGGCCGGCACTTCTTAGTAAGGGTATTTCACGTTTCTTTAGGACTTAACGACTTCCTTGTTTTTGTCGCTTTCCTTGTGGTCTTTGTGGTTTTTATGCTCTTTGTGCTCATCATCTTTTCTGCCTTCCTCACGCTCCTGCTCACGTTCGTAAGCACGGATGATATGTTTTACAAGACGGTGACGAACAACATCGGCTTCATCAAGCTCAACATGTGCAATGCCTTCAATATTCTTCAGAATGCGCGATGCTTTGACAAGACCGGACCTTTGATTCTTAGGAAGGTCTACCTGGGTGATATCTCCCGTAATAATTGCCTTCGCAGAGGCTCCAATACGTGTCAGGAACATTTTCAACTGAAGGTCGGTTGCGTTCTGAGCTTCATCAAGTATAATGAATGAATTATCAAGTGTACGACCACGCATATAAGCCAATGGTGCTATTTCAATGATCCGGTTCGCCATGTAATAATTCAGTTTATCACTTGGTATCATATCATCGAGCGCATCGTAAAGTGGACGCAGATACGGATCAATTTTCTCTTTCAGATCGCCGGGAAGGAAACCGAGACTTTCACCTGCCTCTACCGCAGGTCGTGTCAGGATTATCTTTCTTACAGCTTTATTCTTTAAAGCCCGCACTGCCAACGCTACAGCCGTGTACGTTTTACCGGTACCTGCCGGACCAATAGCGAAAATAATGTCATTCTTTTCGCAAGCGGTTGCCATTGCCTTCTGGTTTGCCGTTTTAGCACGGATCACTTTCCCGTTAGGGCCGAATACAAGAATATCATTGTTCGCAGGTTCTTCTACCGGCGTTTCTCCCTGTTCTTCATCGCCCAGTATTCTCGAAAAGTAATTTTCGGACAAATGACCGTTACGCTCAAGGTATTTGATGACCTGCGAGATCTTGGCTTGCGCCGCCGCCACTTCGTCTGGCTGTCCGGAAAGTTTGATCTGAGAGCCGCGTGAGAGAATTTTAAGAAGGGGAAATTTGCGCTTTAAAATATCGAACTTACTGTTGTTAATACCAAAGAATTCAATTGGATTAACGGTTTCAAGGTTAATAATAGCTTCTGTCAATGTGCTTCTGTTTTTGGTTTTTTACTAATCTAAATAGTAAGGGTCAAATTAAAAGTTATGAATGTGTGTTAGTAGTGAGGATATGACTAAAATATCTTCACTGAACAGTTGCCGGGTCGCTTAACAGCAATTTTTTATACAGCAATTACTTGCGGTATGGGGGGCACCGGTTTTG
>DATJDP010000121.1:0-8914 GCA_035497355.1 Flavipsychrobacter sp. | reverse complement strand
CACGGAAGTGCATGAGCGGCTGAGGGAATACCATCAGCGGTATCGGAATCCCGTTAAAGACAAAAAAGGACGTCCGTTAGACGCAAACGGCATCCCGTCAGAGACTATCGGACATCCTTTAGAGATTATCGGAGTTCCATTGAAAGTTAGTTCTTCAATATTCGTATGGAAATCTTTTCGCCTCTCTGCTGCCCATGGGAAAGGTGATGATGGCAAATAGCCATTTCGTCTAGTAAGGCCACGGACTCGCTGCCGCCAAAATCATGGCAGCTCGCGTAGCCAAGATCGCGCGCAAGAAGCTTCACCATTTCCTTAGCCTTCTTACTATCCCCTACTATGAACATGTTTATTTCGCTGTCATCCTTCACAGGACAGGCGGCAAGTTCGAAGCCGGACGCGCTAAAGCCCTTCACGATATAAAGAGAGCCTGTGATTGCCTTAATGGCGTTGAGCGTGTTCAGGTAATTTCCTGTGCGCGAGAAGTTCATAAAAGAAAGGTCAATGATCACCTTCTTACGAACATCATCAAGCAGGTAGGCAGCCTCACGAACGTCTTCCGGTACCGTCGCCATAATAATAATGTCTGCAATAGTTGCCGCCTCTTCAATCGTTACCACAGAGAGATTATCAAATTCCGCTGCAAGGAAGTCGAGGAGAATACTTTGGTTTTCCTTGATACCGATAAAGACTTCATGTCCTGCAAGCGCCAATCCCTGTGCGAGAACACTAGTCATCTTTTCATTGCCAATGATGGCAATGTTCATAGTTGCAAAAGCCTTATAGCCCATTTAAATTGAATGGTTATTTATTGTCGTTAAAAAAGGTCGTTACTGTTTTCCAGAGAAAGATTTGGGCTAAAATTCAGGGGTGCTTCCCGCTGATTTCTGTTGTTTTCAGCACAAAATTGACATACCTTTTTCAAATAAAAAAATGCCTGTAATGCAATGCAGACAATGCTTTCAGAGAAAAAAACTATACAACCAAATAATCATTTGACTGATTACTTAATACAGATCTTAATTCCTGATGATTTAAAAAATAATTTACTTATAAGTGATCGTTCTAAAGTTTGCGAAAAAGCGAAAAGGTGATTAAAGAGGCGTTATGAATGGTCAGAAGATGATCGTAGACAAGATTGCCAAAATTCATCCGACACCAGCGATAATCCGTCTTTGAGCTGCACGAAATTTACGAGACTTGCCCAGATAACCTATCCGGCAGAGCGATTCAGATAGAGCAAAGGGCTCAGAAGTGGGAAGGCGGATTGAAGCTAAGAGCTTCGACCCCGTGAAGGATTGGAGCGAGAAAAATACAGCCTCTACTTCACTTTAGCTAAAAGCTTTTGGTAATATGCGCTCATGTCTTTTACGAGGCGCTGGTAAGAAAACTTATTACCCACATTCATGCTGCCGTAGGTACCGAAGGCTGTTCTTTGCTCGGGACATTCTACAAGCTTCTTCAAGGCAGCTGCAAGCTCTCCGGCATCGCCGGGCGTTGTTATATAGCCGGATCTTCCGTTGACCACAATGTCTGCTACCCCCCCAACGTTGGTAGATACTACAGCCTTGCCTGCCGCCTGGGCTTCAATCAGTGATACGGGCGTTCCTTCATTATTGGAAGTCAGGGCAACGATATCAAGTCCGGCAAGCACTTCATCTATCTCCGTGAGCCACGAAGTACCGATAGCGGTTGCTTTTTTTGGCCTCTCCGGAAAGAACGTATAATCGACTTCAGCCTCCGCAAACTCCATCTCCATTTGTGGGCGCATATCGCCATCGCCAACAATAACAAAGCGAACTTTTTTATCGCTGGAGTCAAGCAGCTTTTTTGCAGCCGCCACAAACAGTGAGTGATTCTTAATAGGCACAATCCGACCTATGATTCCAATGGCAACTTCGTCGTCCTCTATTAAATACTTCTTCCGGAATACTGTTCTCTTTACTTCCTGATCGTGCTGAAACTTGTCGAGATCGAGCCCTAAAGGAATAACCTCGATTTTGTCCGCGGGACAAATGCGATACACATTTGCCAGTTCATTCTTTTGGCTCTCACTGATCGCTACTATGCCGGTTGACTTACTGGCAAGGTAACGCTCAATATGAATAAACATATTTGTACGCCATTTGCTAAAATAGCTGTGAAAAACGTGGCCATGAAAGGTGTGGGTAATAACAGGGACTTTGCAGGCCTCTGCCGCTAAGCGACCAATGACGCCTGCCTTTGCCGCATGTGTATGCACAACATCAGGTTTGTATTTTTCGATAAGCGTTTTGATTTTCTGATAGGCAATACCGTCATTCAATGGGTGTATCTCACGGCGCATTTCATTGACAACAAAAGGATCGATACCAAGGTTTCTGGTAAGGTGGATGGCATCCTGTTCATGGTCGTCCTTACCGCCGATAACCAGAGTTGTTTCAAATTCAGGTTCCATATAGCGGGTAAGGTAGGTGACGTTTATAGCAGGGCCACCAATAATTAAACGGTTATGTATTCGGAGTACGCGAGGCATAGACTTTTATAGACATCCAAAAGTATTACTTTGATAAGGATAAGCATATTAATAAGATGTTATTGCCTCAGTTATGAACAATACTTCTTCCACCAATATTGAAAAACGATCAGTGCCCACACCGTTGCATGACTGTCCTCAGGATTTTTGCTCATAAGTTTCTTCTTTAGCGCTTCTATGCTTGCTACATTAAAGATGCCCTGCTGTGCTACGAAGTCTTTTTCCAGAAGATCATCATTGATCATACTCCATAGCTCCTTCCTAAACCAATCCAGCAAAGGGATCTCGAAGCCGTGCTTAGGGCGGTTATATAGTTCTTCTGGCAGCATGGAGCGGAAAGCATCCTGTACAACCTTCTTTTTAAGTGTACCATCAATTTTGTAGGACGCCGGAAGACTGAAGGCAAAATCAACAACTTTATAATCGAGAAACGGACTTCTTACCTCCAGGCTGTTCGCCATACTCATCAGGTCCACTTTTACGAGCATGTCGCTTAGCAAAACAAGATTCATATCCGTTAACAACACCTGGTTATAATCTCCGTTATTAAGACCTGAAAGGATGGAGGCGCGGTCTTTCAGATACTGCTGCTGATCCACCTTTTCAGCGATAGAGGGATGAAGCAATGTCGCTGCCTGCTGCGGAGCATTGTAAGAGGCCCAGCGCCAGTACCGGTCTTTCAAAGACAGATTGGCTCCTTCTGCGAATCTGTGAAGCTGTCGAAAAGTATTAGTGATCTTGCTGTTTCGGCTTTTCGGTAGTGCATTCCACAAGGGTAAAGCAGTTTTAACCGCAGTATTTACCAGCGATTGCTGACGTACCTTCCATTCGGCTGCATGCTTATTGTATCCTGCAAAGACCTCGTCCCCCCCGTCACCACTCAAAGCCACGGTTACATGCTTTCGGGTGTGCATGCTAAGTATATAGACAGGAATGGCTGAAGAGTCTGCGAACGGCTCATCCAGATAGTCAAGCACATCGTGTACATGCTCCAGAAAATCATTGTTGCTAAGCGAAAAAACGGTATGGTTCGTCTTATATTTTTTTGCTACAAGCTGCGCATAACGGGTTTCGTCAAAAAAGGCATTGTCCTTATACCCGATCGAGAAGGTATTGAGTTGGTCGGTGTACCTTGTAGCGAGGGCAACAATGATCGAAGAGTCGATGCCTCCACTCAGAAAAGCACCAAGCGGCACGTCAGCAATCATCCTCTCCTTTACGGCAGCATCCATTTTTTCTATCAGCGCTGCCTGTGCTGCCTCATAAGAATATTTGCCATATCCGGCGGTATCAATATGAATAGCATAGTAAGCCTGATAGTCCTGAATCTTGTTCTGTGAAATCTTCAGATAGTGACCGGGCTTCAGCTTTTCCACCCCGCAGATCATACTCTGGGGCTGCGGTATGTAGTTTAACTGAAGGTAGGTGTACAATACCGTATAATCGATCTCTCTGGGTATATCCCATTCCAGCAGGGCCTTCATTTCAGATGCAAAAGCAAAAAAAGAATCGTTCTGATACCACAATAAAGGCTTCTTTCCATATCGGTCTCTTGCAAGTAACAACTCGTTCTTCTGGCTGTCATAAAGCGCAAACGCAAAAAAGCCACTCAGCCAATTGAGGCATTCGGTGCCGTACTCGATAAGCAGATACAAAAGCACTTCCGTGTCTGATGTTGTTTTCAAGCCACCGATTCTTTCTATAGTTTTTTGAAGGTATTTTTGGCTGAGCTCCTGATAATTGAGTATTTCCCCGTTAAACACGAGCACAAACCTTCCTGACTGATCCTTCATGGGTTGCGAGGCGCCTGTAGAGGTGTCTATGATGGAAAGCCTTCGGTGACCCAGGGCACACGTGCTGTCTAAAAAGACATCGCCATGATCGGGACCTCTTAAAAATAATTTATCAGTTGATTGTTTTATTTTTGGAAGATCCGCACCAGATTGAGGTTGATAAGCAATAATGCCTGTTATACCGCACATTGAAAGAAGATGGAGTTAATGCAATAACCTAAAGATACAATGCAATTTATTTCGTTACTGGACTATTTGTTACTGCCCTTCTTTCTTGTACTCATTTTCGTTGTTGCATCTTTCATTCGCGACAATCTATATCCGGAAGGGCATCCATGGAGACAATACTTTATGCCCGGCCTGATCGTAAAAATTGCCGGTGCCATTTTTATTGGTCTTATCTACCAATACTATTATGGAGGCGGCGATACAGCCAACTATCACTATCACGCCAAAATCATCAATAGCGCTTTCTCCGAATCGCCAGTCAAATGGTTCAACCTTGTATTGCACATTCCTGCCTGGTACGATGGAGACTACTCACACTATATTTCACAGATGTGGTGGTATGAGGCACCTTCTGAATATACCGTTGCGAGTATTATTGCTTTACTCGGTATTGTAACCTTTACCACCTATTTGCCCACAGCCGTTTTGTTTGGAGCCATTTCTTTCACCGGCATCTGGGCACTGTTCAGAACTTTTGCCACCAAGTACCCTGCTTATACGAAACAGATAGCATGGTGTACCCTTTTTATCCCAAGCACGGTGATGTGGGGCTCAGGAATCTTTAAAGATACCATCTGTATGTTTGGGCTTGGATGGCTTACCTATGGTGCCTTTCGAATGCTGGTGCAGCGAGATTTTAGCGTAAAGAATGTTATTCTCACCGTCATCAGCTTTATCCTTATAGCTAAGATCAAGCTTTATATTCTGCTTGCGTTCATCCCGGCTCTGGCACTGTGGATACTATTTACCTACTCACACAAGATACCCTCGGCAGCTTCCAGAATATTTGTAAAAATGCTGGTGATAGTAGGTTGTGTAGGGGGCTTTTTAGTCTTTTCACAAAAATTCGCTGCAGAACTGGGAAAGTATTCACTGGAGAATGTGGCACAAACGTCGTATGTCACCAGTTCTTATATCGCTTCCGTTTCAGGCGATGACGGCTCCGCCTATAGTCTTGGCGATTTGGACCCCTCAATTATGGGGATGTTGAAAAAATTTCCGCTTGCGGTGAATGTCAGCTTGTTCAGGCCATATATCTGGGAAACAAGAAAACCATTGCAGTTGCTCAACGCCATCGAAGCTTTTATGTTTATGTGGGTGACAATCAAGATCATTCTTTCGGTTGGATTACGTCGAACCTGGCGAACCATTAGCGGAGATCCTACCATTCAGTTTTGCCTCATTTTCACCATCATTTTTGCGTTTGCCGTGGGACTGTCCTCCGGAAACTTCGGGGCGTTGTCAAGGTATCGAATACCCTGTCTGCCTTTCTTTGGGCTCGCTTTAGTGCTCATTTACTATAAGAACAACCCACTGAGTAAAAATATCCTATCGTTTAAATTTTGAGGGTAGCTCAATAATAAGCGCCGTAAGAGACTCTACAAAATAGATATGAACTTGAAGATTATCAGATCGGAACTGCTTCCCGCATATCTGAAAAACATGCCGCCTGCAGGTTGCCTTTTATGCACTGCATAAGGCAGATTTATCAACGAATACATTCAGTTTTTACACTTCAGTCACCTGCGTGTTTAGTGGCAAGATTGAAGGCGAAGAAATTGAACTTGATAACCTGAGTTCGGGATAAGCACAAAGAACGAATTGTTGATAATGATTAACAGCAGCGATCGGTTTTGATCCGCTTCTTCAGCAACCTTTTCGGGTGGACGGCTTCTTTAAAAGGTAATGACCTACCAACAATTGATTTTATGACAGAAAAAGACCGGAATGCGGGGCCCCATACTGCTCTTTTGTCGGACAAGGGAGGCAAAATAGCGATTGAATACTGGATTCTGATGACATCATGAGCGAAACGACGTTTCGCTCATGTAAAAATCACAACCACATGAGCGAAAACACTTTTCGCTCATGTAAAAGCCCCAACTACATGAGCGAAGCGACTTTTCGCTCATGTAAAAACCTCAACAACATGAGCAAAAACACTTTTCGCTCATGTAAAAAACCCAACTACATGAGCAAAACGACGTTTCGCTCATGTAAAAACCTCAATTACATGAGCGAAAACACTTTTCGCTCATGTAGAAGCCTCGGGAACATGAGCGAAACGTCGTTTCGCTCATGAAGCTGAGACAAATCATTAAAACATTGAGGGATTTGAGAAATGAGAGGGCTGTAAGGCCCGCAATTGTGTGCGGATACCTGATGTGGTGTTAGGCTATACATGAATTCAAACTGGTATTTCGTATATAGAAGTTCCTTTCTCGAGTAGCAATGAAGGAATAACCTGCGATATACCTTATCCCGAACTCAGGTTAATAGTTACATCAAAGATAAAAGAGACAGCATTCCGTTTCTGCCTGATTACACAAAAAACAGATGATCTAAATGATGCCTGACCTATGCAAAAACCCATTCACTAAGCCAGCAAACAATCGCAGAAGCTCGGCATACCGGATGCAGTCTTCAAAAGAGATGCATAAGCAAACGACACAAATTCGCTATTTCCTGAAACAACCTTTCGTTAATATGAAAACAACGACACAAATTTTTCAGCCTGCGACTGAACGCTGTATTCCTGAATAATTTTCTTTCTGCCGTTTGCGCCTAATTCGGCCCGAAGGGACGCATCACCGATGAGCAAGGAAAGCTTTTCCTTCCATTCGTCTTTATCGGCACAAACAAAACCGTTTTCCCCGCTCTCGATGATCTGCTTGTTCACACCAATAGGATCTGCAATGGCCGGAATACCGCAGGACAAATATTGAATAAGTTTAAATCCACATTTCCCTTCACTCCAGACATCTTCTTTCAGAGGCATGATACCGATATCTATATTCAAGAGATCCTGCGCCTCTGTGGCTTCATTCCAGGCAATAAACCGCCAGTCTTTCAGATTTAGATCCGGTTTTTTATCGGCTATTACGAGAAAGGTGAAGTCGAGCTTTTCCTGCAGTGCATGGATAACCGGTATGATCTCGTCAAGATAAAACAGCGTTGAGTGGCTGCCCGTCCATCCTACAACCGGCTTATGATTACCATGCGTTTTAACAAGATTGTGCTTATTGACCACATCCACGCAGGTAGGGAGAAAGACTGTTTGCCGTGCACCATGTTGCTTCGCATAGTCGTTTAAAAAGCTATTGCCCCCCGTAACTGCATGAGACCATTTACAGATATATTTCACTTTCCAATAGGCTTTGAGCCACAACGCCAGTTCGTTGCCCGCTGTGATGTTGGGAATCCAGATGGCATCGTCAAAATCGTAGATGATCTTTTTTCTAAAGACCTTTGCCAGCAACCATTCAAACATAGGCGGCCCCAGCGGAGAAGCTTCTCTGTGAATAAACACGTAATCATAGCTTAAAGCCTTGAATACATGCTTTATTCTTCTTAGATAGCCCTTTACGATGCCGACGGCCTTTTTGAAATGATGTCCCTTCCTGAAGATAATCTTCCAGGTAGCTTCATCCAGGAAACCTGCAATTTCATATCGTACATCGTTTTCTTTCAATACAGGCTCATACAGCTCCACTCTGAAACGCTGGGACGGCGCAACTTTGGGTGGGTAGGGAACCAGAAAGAAAACAGACTTTGCCATTACTTGATAATTTCTGAAAAGGATATTTTGAACTTATTTGTGTTAAACCTTTCTCGTGTATAGGCTTTGCCCGCTTTGGAAAACTCGAGTCTTAGCGCTGAATCTCCCGCTAATCGAAGAATGGCATCCGTCATGCCCTGGACGTCTCCCGGTGTAACAAGTAAACCAGTTTCTGCGTCTTTAATAATTTCTTCTGGTCCGCCGCAACGGGTAGCAATTACCGGTGTGCCGTAGAAAGATGCTTCAAGGCAGGTCATGGAGAAAGATTCCGCTTCCGAAAAATTCAATAAGATATCGGCTGTTTTTATCTCACGCTCCACATCTGAAGAAAAGTCGCAGACGGTAACCACATCGTCAAGGTATAGTTCGCTTATTCGCTTGCTTAACTCTTGCCGAAAAGCCTTATTCTTTTCCAATCCCATATCGCCGCCAATAAATTTCAGGCGAAGGTTTGCATTTTGTTTATATGCAAAAGAAAACGCTTCAACAGCATGTTGCTGCCCTTTACCACGAATAAAATTCGAAAGATAAAGCAGGTGAATAAGTTCATCGTTTACCGTTTTTTCTATCCGATGCTCATCCAACTGTACCGGATCGTAAAGCCGAACATTCTTTGACGATGGAGGGAGCTGTCTTAGGACAGCATCGGAAACCGCAATAATTTTATCGGCATATCTCCGTGCAGCGGCAATCCACAGTTTAACGAGTCCAGATGGCATCGCTTGTGGCAGGAAGCGAACCCAGGTAAGTAACTTGCCCTTATACCCTGTTGCTTTGAGAGCGGCACCGAGAAGATTATAGAAATCATTTACCTGTACGACT
>DATJDP010000120.1:0-15543 GCA_035497355.1 Flavipsychrobacter sp. | reverse complement strand
TGATATAAGCGGATATGATAATTCAGGTCGCTTTATTAATCCGGCCGACCTTGATAATACCAATGACATTCTGTACTCTGCAGGTACTACCGATCAGTTGGTAAGATGGACCAGCGTTTTCTCTTTTGGTGCGAGCAGAAGCGATTTGACAGTAAGTCTTGATGGAGATCAGATCTCTGCTGTCAAAGTTTCTCCGAACACTCCTTCTACAGTCTATGTTGGCACTGACGATGGAAACGTGTACCGTGTTACCAATGCAAACGCAACACCAACCGTTACTAAGCTAACCTCAACACAGCTTGTTTCCGGCGGTTATGTTAGTTCTATCGACGTAGTTAAGAGAACAACCAATACCGACGACAGCATTCTTGTTTCCATATCCAACTACGGGGTGAACAGTGTCTTCTACACAGCGAACGGCACCGCAGCATCACCTACATGGGTGAATATTGATGATAACAGTACTCTTCAGGATGTACCGGTACGCTGGGCGATGTGGTCGCCCGTTAATAGCAAGATCATCTTCCTTGCTACAGAAGTAGGTGTTATGGGAACGGGCACACTCAACGGTGCTAATACAGTATGGACATTACTTAACAACGGCAACCTTCCGAATGTGAGGGTGGACATGCTGCAGGTAAACAGTTCCAATCAGCTCGTTGCAGCCACCCATGGACGTGGACTCTGGACATCTAACAATGTAACACCGCTGGCCTTGCAACTGCTCTCGTTCGATGCGCGTCTGATGCAAGACAAGGTGCAAATGGAATGGCGTGTGAATAATGACAACGAAGCGAAGATGTACGTTATTGAACGTTCCTATATGACCACTCCATTTGAGGTGATTGATAAAATTCAGCCTTCGGGAAATTCGGTATATACCGCAAGCGATGGCGCATTTAATCCAGAGAAGGGAGAAGCTAACTACCGCCTTAAGATTGAGGATATAAAGGGCGGCGTGCAGTATTCAGCGATAAGAACTATTCATTTCGATGGTAAGAGCAGGTTTGTAGAGCAGATTTATCCGACAGTTACAACAGGGCCGATCACCATCAAGATCGGCGACGCAAAAGAAGACAAGATGCGCGTTCAGTTGGTAGATATCATGGGTAAGGTTTACATGAATGAATTGATGCCTTACAGTACAACATCTATTGACCTACGCCGGTTTTCTTCGGGCAGCTATCTGCTGTACGTTAGCAGTGAATCCGGTATTGAGAAGTATTTTAGCCGGATAGTGATTAAATAATTAGTTCCTGCCGGGCCAGGGTAGAACGCTGATATTCATTGTGTAAACGATCCTCAAAGATCGTGACCATCATGAATACAGCGTTCTATCTTTCTACTTTCTACTCCCACTTTCTACTTTCTACTCCTTACTTTTCGCCGTTAGCGCCGCCAGGACTTGCTTCGTAGCCCTCATCCACCAGCCATTTGCGGCTGTCAGCGGCCTGAGTTGCCAGTTCATCGCAACGGTTGTTGTACGGGTTGTCTGCATGGCCCTTCACCCAAATGAATTTGATCCTGTGCTTTTGTGCCAGTTGATGATACTTCATCCATAAGTCCACATTCTTCTTTCCTTTGAAGCCGGTCTTGAGCCAGTTATTTAGCCAGCCCTTTTCCACAGTATTCAATACGTATTGCGAGTCGGTGTAAATAACAATATTCAGGCCTTCGCGCTTCAACTGTTGTAAGGCCACTATTACCGCCATCAGTTCCATTCTGTTGTTAGTGGTGAGGCGGTATCCCTGTGAAAATTCTTTGTATGCTTCTCCCCATTGAAGGATGGTTCCATAGCCCCCCGGTCCGGGGTTTCCCCTTGCAGAGCCATCTGTATAAACAATTAACTGTTGCGACATCTATTTCTTAGCTTCTTATCTTTGCGTCCAAAAATAGACTGTTGGAAGGCAAAATAAAAGTAGGCGCAGTAAGTTATCTGAATACGAAACCTCTGTTGTACGGAATTGAGAGAAGCCCGACAATGAATGAGATAGAGCTATCGCTCGAATATCCCTCAGAACTCGCCAGAAAGCTAAAGAACGATGAGATAGATGTGGCATTGCTACCCGTAGCAGCGATGATCGATATACCAGGAGCCGAAATAGTAAGTGATTATGGTATTGCCGCAGACGGACATGTAGCTTCTGTAAGTATTTTTAGCCATGTGCCGATGGAAGAGATTGAAGCGGTATATCTGGACTACCAGTCGCGTACCTCTGTAAGACTGGCACGGCTGCTACTCGAAAAGCACTGGAAGAAAGATGTGGTGTACAAACAGGCACCTGAGAACTATATTGAATACATCAACGGAACGACGGCCGGAGTTATCATTGGCGACCGCGCCTTGAAGCAACTTCCTAATTTCGAATATGTTTATGACCTGGCCGAAGGCTGGAAGGACCTTACAGGCCTGCCATTTGTCTTTGCCGCCTGGATTGCCAACAAGAAGCTGCCTGACGCTTTTGTGAGCAGTTTCAACGAGGCTAACTCCTTAGGTTTAAAGCACATTGACGGCATCGTTGCTGAAAACCCTTTCCCTTATTATGATCTGAATACTTATTACCGCCAGGATATTCATTACTTCCTCGACGAAGAGAAGAAGAAAGGACTGAGGCAGTTTTTGGAATGGATACGTTGAAAATTGCCACCTGCCAAAGAAGAATCAACAAAACCATTCAACAAAGAAGCGGATCATGGAAAAATCAAACATCACTGAAAAAGACATTATAGACGCAGAAAACAAACTCTTTCAGGCGCAGATTAGTAGTGATGTTGACATTCTTGATGAACTGTTGCATGATGATCTGCTTGCTGTCGCACACAACGGTGAAATTGTAACGAAGGAAATGGATCTGAGCGCTCATAGAGCGAAAACGATGACTATAGAAGGCGCTTCAACGGAAATTAACGAGATCAGAATAAGCGGAGATACCGCTATTTCAATCGTAACGATGACTGCAAAAGGCACAATGATGGGGACGCCACTGGAGGGACAATTCCGGTACTTTAGGGTATGGCAACGCTTTGACAATACATTGAAAGTAGTCGGTGCAAGCTTTATGCAGCTGGCCTAGTATCCGCTTCTATCAGTGCTTACCAAAGAAGCGTAGCATGTTACTCAGAGCATCTCTGGAGTGCATCAGTGCACCATTGTCCATCGATTTCTGTGCAGCGATGGCTCCTCTTTTACGCATATTTACTTCGTAGGAAGCAATAGCTTCCTTTAAAGTGTTGAATTTATCAGACGTCAGACACTCACTCAACTCCAATGCATCGAGCATTGCCATGTTTGCGCCTTCGCCAGCAAATGGCGGCATGGCATGTGCTGCATCGCCGATCAGGGTTAGGTTAGGTATGGTTTCCCAGTTCTGATCCAGAGGCATGCAGTAAATAGGGCGGGGTACAAAGGGTGTCTCAGCGCTCTCAAAGAGCTCGCACCAAATGCTGCTCCATCCTGCATATTTCTCTTTAAACCATTTCAGCATCTCTGCATTATCGGAATAATCAAGGCCGTTATTAGAAGCCCATCCTTCATCGACTTTTATACTTGCATAAAACCCCATATCATTGCTTCCCTTCGAGCCCATAAGCAAGCACTTTTCATCTCCGAAGGCCATTATTTTTCCACCCTTTAGCAGTGCATCAATTCGAGATGCTGACTTTTTTACATTATAGACAGCACCCTCCAGCATCGTTATGCCTGAGTAAAAAGGTCTGATGTCGGTAAGGTAGGGGCGGACTTTAGAATTGGCGCCATCAGCGGCGATAACCAAATCGGCATAGGCTGCGGTGCCATCTTTGAAATGCAACAACCAGCCATCGTTCTGCCGCTCCATAGAAACAAAATGACTGTCCCATATCACGGTGTCCTTCTGTAGCGACTCCAGCAATATCCTTCTCAGTGGACCGCGGTCTATCTCCGGACGAAAATAGGGACTTCCAAAATCTTCCTCCAATTTGGTTTCGTGGTCGCTGAAAAGTATGGACGCATGCTGATCTGCTATAACCTTCCTATCCGCACCGGGGCGAAAGGCCTTTTTGAAATCTTCCATTAAGCCGGCTTTCTCAATAGCCGCCAGTCCGGATCCTTCGTGCATATCAAGTGGTGACCCTTGTACGCGGGCATCTTTGTTTATGTCTCTTTCATAGAGCTTTACTTGCAGTCCTTCTTGTTGCAGCAGTCTGGCCAGCGTTAATCCTGCTGGTCCGCCACCGACAATAGCAATTTGCTTGTTCTTTAATGTCATACCGTAAGTAATTTTTACGGTGCAAAGCTATTTTTGCCTTAAGACCGATAATAGTACAAATCGGTCGTTTTTGTTTCTGGACAGTTCTTTTGGCGCTACTCCCGAGAATTTCTTTATCTCCCGGATGAAATGGGTTTGATCTGCAAAGTCAAGTTCGGGAAAAAGCTTTCCTTTTGCAATGTGCTCTACGGATGTGCGAAAGCGCAAAATGTTGCAATATGCTTTTAAAGAAAGCCCTAACTGGCGGTTGAAATAGCGATTAATTTGCCTGCTCGTCCAAAACACTTTTTCTGAAAGTTCTTTCACGCTCATTTCGCCGTTTGAAGCATATATCAAGCGGAAGAGATCACGTTTTCTTTCATCCATCTGTTTGGGTAGTCGCCGACTTATTTCCACTAAAGCTTTTTCCTGAAACGCATCAAAATCTTCCAGGTCGTCAGCACTAAAGTTCCAAAAATCGTCGGGAAGATCTTTAGCGGAGTTCAACAAGTCTGCAATAGAAGTTTCCAAAATATACTCCACAGCCAATGGGCGAAAGCTGATAACGAATGCCAGCGTTTGAGGCGGAATGGTTCGTTGCTCGGGCGCCGTTTCCAGGCCTACAAGTGCAACCTGAAAGGGCTCTGATGCAGACCGTAAAAAGAACAAGTCTATCCTTCCGTCCGGCATTATGACCACTTGCTTCGGCTCGTCAGACCGATTATAGAAAGTACCTATGCTTTCTACAAAGTCAGCAAGCTGTTCATCTGGCCTCAGGAATTTGAAATAGAAGTGTTCGTCCATTGCCTGTACGATTGTTGTCTTATTGATTTTTTTTGCTCTGATTTTTTACGAAGTTAGTGCAACGGAATAGCGAAGCAATCTTTGGTAAAGCAGGTGGTTGTTATTGCAGTTGCGTGCTGTTCTTCTTTTCCTGAAACAGATTTCGCACTCCTTCATCACTGTCGAATTCAAGTTCTTTTAATGTCCTTTGAGAAAGAACGTCGTTAGCAATCAGGATTCTGACGATGTGCCTCCGATGGATCCCGCAGTTCATTTTATTGTATATCAGTTCCAATGGCTCTTTACATTCCTTTGTTGGGTTGGCCTCGTAAATATTGATAAAGTCAGAAACTATTGAATGAATAAAGTCATAGGAGTTTGAACGGGATGCTACCTCTGTCAAAAGTTTATAGTCTTCTTTTTTGTAATTGCTTACCAGTAAGATCAGGTAGTCTTCGGGATTCTTTCTTTTCTTTATTTGCTCAAGTGCAAACGCCCTTAGTTCATCACTTCTAAAGTACTTCAGTGCTTTGAGCGCGAACGTGACAAGCCATGTGTTTTTAGGATTGCGGCCCTTTGCCAGTTTAAAGATCGGCTCGTAGTCGTAAGGGAACTTCAGGGAACTGAAGAACCGCAAATACATTTCCTTTCTTTCATTGTCCTTCTCCGCGAGAAATTCATCAGCCAATTTCTCTACTTCATCTGCTGTTAATTCGCTATTTCTCTTTGATGAGATGAATGGCAATTTCTTCTCGTCCATTCTCTTCTTAATAAGCTCGTAGGTGTATCTTTTAGTCTTTTTGCCTTTGGGCAAAGCCCATTTGTTCTTTTGTATTGAATCGTAATAGATCTTAATGAATTCGTTTTTAGTGGCCGCCTTTGCCAGTTCTTTGTAAACGTCAATATCCTTATGCCGCTTTTGGAAATCATCTATTCGCCAGCTGCTTTCGTAATCTTCAGGATCTTCGTGTAGTATTTTGCCAATCAATTCTGCCGCTTTTAGTACGCCCTCCATACCGGCTACTTCCATTAACGCTCCTGTTCCGCAAAAGGTGTAATCATCCAGAATATTCTTTTCGAATCTGTTAAATAGTGCTTGCTTTGCTGTGGTATATCCTGCCTTAAAAAACATTACAGCCAGATCGCACATTTGGTCCAGTCCATAATCGTCTTCCTTTTCAGACTGCAGCCTGGTCAGAACTGATTTTACAATCTTATCCTTCTGTTTAGCGTTTTTAATCAGCCTATAGATGTAGTCCGCCCTGCTTCGTTCAGCCTGTCGGTCATAAGCGTAGTTTCTTACTGCACCCTTTATTATCAGTTTAGAAAAGTCAATGTCAGGGTTTTCGTTGAGGAGAATAAACGCTTCTCCCGTCCCTCGTTTTAGGGAGTCAAAGAATTGACGCTTTATGTCGGTTGTAGTCATTGTCCTAATATTTTTGGCAAGCAGGTTCAAAGGCTACTTTGATGAACGGCCAGCAAATTACGCTGCGGAAAGACGTATTTGGTATTACGATCCGCCAGCCAGGTGATGGGTTTTAATACGCCAAATACATTCAAAGCGATACCCAGTAATATCCCCACAACGTAATCAGCACTGCTGGCAAGGTGATTCGCATAAAGATGATAAAAAAAGAGGCATACCAAAGGAGCGAAGAAAACCCAGCTTGTCAGCATGCCGGCGTTGTAAAATGTTTTGCCCTTAATGTTGAACAAGAAAGTATGGGCGATAAAGTTTCCAAGCGATACCAGTATCACTGCTATACCGAGCCAGATCGCCTTTTCCGCAAGTATGGCTGCAAGAAGATAGGTTCCCCAGCCAACAACTACATTAATGCCCAAAGCTGTATTAGGATTCAAAGGGTACCTGTCGGGGGTGGCGCTCTTAAAAAGAACGGTGTTAATCATACCCGGGAAAGTGCCCGGAAAGCGGTATTCTTCAAACTGGTGTAGAAAAAGTGCTATCGCATTCATCCATAACAGGATTTCGTAGGTAGTAAGGCTACTATAGGTTAAAGCCAAACAGGCAGTAAGGGCAATGGCGATAAAAATACCAAGGTCGTACCAATGTCGGCGAACAAACTGCATAGGACTGTGTTTGATCTTTTTATCTATAAAGGTATCCCATTCGTATTAAGGGAGGGCTCTATCTGTTGAATTGGCAACGGGCAAGATCAAAGAAGGTCGGCGCTACCACTTGCAGATTTAATAATCCTTCTTATTCTAAATACTGTCTGAATCAGGATGGTCAGGATTAAGGGATTTACAGGATGGGCTCTACCACTTGCAGACTTGATAATCCTTCTTATCTTATCATCCTGGAAATCCGGATTCAGACAATTACATAAAATGAATTTAGACGATATAACATACAAGATAATTGGATGCGCTATGAAGGTGCATAATACGCTTGGTAATGGCTTTCAGGAAGTCATTTATCAGCGCTGTCTCGCCATAGAGATGCACCGTGCAGGACTTAACTTCGAAAGAGAACGCGAGCAAACGATATTTTATGAGGGGGTAGAAGTGGGCACACGTCGCTCAGATTTTATGGTAGAAGGAAATATTCTTGTGGAACTAAAGGCGCTCATTAGCCTCGAGGATGTTCATCTGGCGCAGGCGAAAAATTATTTAGTAGCGTATAGTAAACCAGTAGGCTTATTAATCAATTTCGGTTCGACAAGTCTTCAATACAAAAAGGTGTTTAATACTAAATACTGTCTGAATCAGGATGGTTAGGATAAGGGGATTTTCAACCAATTGCAGATTTATTAATCCTCCTTATCCTAACATCCTGCAAATCATGATTCAGACAATAATCCTTCTTAATGCCAAATACTTTCTGAATCAGGATAGTCAGGATTAAAGGATTTACAGGATGCATTCTACCAATTGCAGATTTAATAATCCTCCTTATCTTATCATCCTGAAAATCCAGATTCAGACAATCACAAAAGGCCGACCAGTTATGACAATAGCTATTAGTAATTTAAACGATATCCCGGAAATATTCAGATTGTACCGGTTGGCTACTGATTATCAAAAGCTAAAATTCCCCGCAAACCAATGGCCTGAGTTTGACAAAGAACTGATAGCAAGTGAAGTTGTAGACAACAGGCAGTTTAAATTATTAATTGACGATAAAATAGCCTGCATTTGGGCTATCACTTATAGCGATGCGCAGATTTGGGAGGATAAAGAAAACGATTCCTCCATCTACATTCATCGCATCGCTACCAATCCTGAATTCCGTGGAAACAACTTTGTGCAGGCAATTGTTGATTGGTCAAGGGATTTTGCGCGCAAGCAGAATAAAGGGTTTATCAGAATGGATACCTGTGGCGAAAATGAAAGATTGATCAATCACTACAAAAGTTGTGGCTTTGACTACCTGGGAATGAAGAAGCTAAAAAACACATCCGAACTACCATCGCATTACCAGAACGCAGACGTCTGCTTTTTTGAGATAGCGTTGAAGTAGGCTTTCTCTTTCAACAACTTCCAACCACTCCAACAATCTTCAACAACCACTCCAACAATCTCCAACCCAATGACCATCCACCAATTTACCGCGGCAGATAGAAAGCCCATCAACTGGGCAAGCGGTACCAGCACAGAAATATTCATTCATCCTTCCAATGGGAGCTTTTCAGAGCGCAACTTCGTGTTTCGCATCAGCACCGCGACAGTGGAGGCAGAAGAGTCGACTTTTACATTCTTCGAGGGGATTGCCCGGCACCTGATGATACTGAAAGGGGAACTGGAGCTAATACACGAGGGGCGCTACACCAAACACCTTGCGCCATACGATCAGGATGTGTTTTCCGGGGAATGGAGCACGAGAAGCAAGGGAAAGGTTACTGACTTTAACCTGATGCTGAAGGGTGGGGCAACTGGTTCTCTGTCACACCAGAGGATAGAACAAGACCATAGTGCCCGTTTTACCGCTACCACGGATTTCTATTTTATTTATGTCGCTTCGGGCACTGCCCGTTTTAACAGCGACGGTACTGCCAGCACCGGAGACCTGCTCCAAATCTCAAATGGATCGGATATTACAATTCAGGCAAAAGAAACCTGCGATGTGATAGTCATTGAGGTAATGTCAGGAAACAGGGGCTGATGATGCGTACCTGTTAGGTTAGTGTTGCAGGGATTTTTAAACAAAAAAAAGCCCTGCAAAATGCAGGGCTGGAAATGATAGTTATGTTGAGGACTAAGCCACTCTTACATTGAAAGCGTTTAATCCTTTCTGACCATTTTGTACTTCGTAAGACACTTTATCATTCTCTCTGATCTCATCCATAAGACCTGAAACGTGAACGAAAATATCTTGTCCACCTGTTGATGGGCTGATGAAACCAAATCCTTTGGTCTCATTGAAAAACTTTACTGTACCTTCTTGCATAATAAATTATAAATGTTACTAAAAACCGAAGATAACATTAAATAACAACACTTTTAATTCTTTTTTAAAATATAAGCGATACGCAGACTAATGCTATAGCAAAAGCAGTGTTAGATTGGTATCTCTTCCTAATGCCTATTCCATCACATTTGGGTTGCAGCGTTTTAGCTTGATGACTCCCGCCTTGTCGAGCATCCGCATTGCCATGTAGCCCATATCCCATTCAAACCATTTAGTAGCATTATCGGGTCTTGTAGGGTATTTATGGTGGTTGTTGTGATAGGCCTCTCCCCAAAAGATTAGATCAAGGGGAAGAATATTCTTTGATGTGTTATTCATCTTAAAGTTCTCATAGCCGAATTTATGTGCCCACCAATTGACAGCCACACCCTGAAAGGAACCCATAGCGATCGTTACCGGAAATAAGAGCCATTGCCACCAGGCAGTAGCCAGCCACCAATAAATCATTGCGTAGATAGCCACCCAGATGATGCGCGTGATCCAGTTGTGAGCAATTCTATCAAATGCCTCCCACTCAGGAAGATTCTTCTTAAACTTATTATCTGCCTCCCTCTTTCCTATATAGAGATCAAAATAGCTGTTTCTGGTAACCCACATCATTAAGAACGGGTTCGGCTCGTTGTGGGGTGAATGCGGATCTTCCGGCTTATCGGTATACGCATGGTGCAGCCGGTGCATCAGTCCATAAGCATAAGCGCTGATGTAGGAAGAGCCCTGGGTGATAAAACATCCAATATAGAAGGCCCGTTCCCATCCCTTCGACATGGTAAACATATTGTGCGCAGCATATCGGTGATGAAAAATTGATTGAAAAAACAGAGAAGAGTACCAGTGAAGAATGAAAAATAATAAAAGTGCCATAGCAAAGCATTATTTTATATGCTTCTTTTTGTGTGAAATGAGGTTATAAAATGCACGCAAATATATCGTACGTATAGTTAATCGAAGAAAACGCTTGTCATTTTATTATACGGATTTTTGTCGTAACTGGAACAGTGTCGTTACTTTTAGGCAATGATTGAACAAGTTGAAATAGGCGCGTTGCATTTTGAAGATTATCAGCAACTGTTGTCTGCCATGAAAGCCTCCTATGAAGGATGGCAAGGCGGCTACTGGAGCCTGGACGCCATTCAGAATCTGATCACGCGCTTTCCGGAAGGCCAGATCGTGATCAAGGCCAACAATGAAGTGGTAGGCTGTGCACTCTCCATCATTGTTGACTACAAAAAGTTTGGCGACAACCATACCTACAAGCAGATCACCGGCAACTATACTTTCAAGACGCACGACCCGAAGGGTGATGTACTCTACGGCATTGAGGTATTTATACATCCTAAATACCGTGGACTGAGATTAGGCAGACGGCTTTATGATGCGCGAAAGGATCTTTGCGAGAATCTCAATCTGCGGGCGATTGTCTTTGGCGGAAGATTGCCTAATTATCATGAATATTCAGATACACTTACTCCCAAGCAGTATATACAGAAGGTGAAAAACAAAGAGATCTATGATCCTGTTTTGTCTTTTCAGCTTGCCAATGATTTCCATGTAAAGAAGGTGTTGAAGAACTACATGCCTGAGGACGAGCAAAGCAAAGAATATGCTACGCTCCTGCAATGGTTTAATGTTTACTACGTCTCTGATCTCAAGAATGTATTCAATGTAAAGACCTACGTAAGGCTAGGCCTGGTGCAATGGCAGATGCGGCTGTACAAAGACATTGATGAGATGTTTAGTCAGGTGGAATATTTTGTCGATTCCGTTTCTGCTTATAAAAGTGACTTTGCAGTCTTTCCGGAGTTATTTAATGGTCCGTTGCTGGCAGGGCTCAACCATTTGTCTGAGGCCGAGGCGATGCGCGAACTGGCAAAATATACGCCTGAAATTAAAGATCGCTTCAAAGAGCTGGCCATCCGGTACAATGTAAATATTATTACAGGTAGCTTCCCCAGCATAGAGGATGACAGGCTAAAGAACGTAGGCTACTTATGCCATCGCAATGGCACTATCGACAAATATGAGAAGATCCACATCACGCCAGACGAGGCCAAGCACTGGGGTATACGCGGCGGCGATAGTCTGAAGGTGTTCGATACCGATGCAGGCAGGATAGGTGTGCTGATCTGCTACGATGTGGAGTTCCCCGAACTCGCGCGCCTGCTTGCCGAGCAGGGTATGCAAATACTTTTCGTTCCTTTCTTAACTGATACGCAGAATGCCTATATGCGCGTGCGTTTGTGCGCACAGGCAAGGGCGATAGAGAATGAATGTTTCGTTGCCATCACCGGCAGTGTGGGCAATCTGCCTAAGGTAGAGAACATGGACATTCAATATTCGCAGGCAGGGGTATATACTCCAAGCGATTTTGCGTTCCCTTCCAACTGCGTGAAAAGCGAAGCCACGCCCAACACAGAGATGATCCTCATTGCGGAGGTAGATCTCTCGCTGCTCGATGAACTGCATAGTTATGGCAGTGTCCGCAACCTGAAGGATAGGCGCACCGATTTTTATGAATTGAGATTGAAGAATGAACCGAAGAGTTAGCGCTTGAATGCACTTACAATATTGAAAGTTTGATCTGACGGAGCCCTTGAGGCTCCGTTGTTTTTTCTGAAAGCTGTCATTTCGTCCTGCGGTTATCATCGCCATTCTTATGTCATCTTTCCGCATGCTGCCGTCTCTCTTTTGCCAATAAACTCTTGCAAAACGAGACAAATCCTTGAAATGAACGATCGAAACAGGGCAATTCCGACCAGCTTCGTTCATTTTACGTCAGCATAAGAAAACATTGCCATAAGACGAAGGTTGTAACAGCAATCTGCTGAGATCATTGCCAGAAAAGGATTTTCGCAGAGTCAGGCGGTCATTTTCTATGCGAATGACGACGCCGAAAGGGCGAAAAAAGTCAATGTGCATGCACTTTACCCTGACTTGCATGCACTTTACCTTGACTTGCATGCACTTTGCTTTGACTTGCATGCACTTTGCTTTGACTTGCATGCACTTTACCTTGACTTGCATGCACTTTACCTTGACTTGCATGCACATCGCTTTAAAGTGCATACACTTTGGTTTAAAGTGCATGCACTTTAGTTTGACTTGCATGCACTTTACTTTGACTTGCATGCACATCGCTTTAAAGTGCATACACTTTGCTTTAAAGTGCATGCACTTTAGTTTGACTTGCATGCACTTTACTTTGACTTGCATGCACATCGCTTTAAAGTGCATACACTTTGCTCTAAAGTGCATACACTTTAAGAAAATCGGCCTACACACAGCAATTTTTAGCAATCGGACTACTGCAATGCTTGGTTGAAACAGGACAAATTGTCTGTAATGTCTTTCAGTTCTATATTGCTTTTAAACCTTGATGATTCTTGTCTCAATAATTGGGAGACATCTCGGAAAAGAACTAAACACAGATATTATAAAAAGCCTGAACTTCGAAGGGCTTATGAAGGTAATAATCACGGGTACAACAGGTATGGTAGGCGAGGGTGTCTTGCTGGAATGTTTGGCGCAACCGATAGTAACGGAGGTGCTGAGCGTGAGCAGGAAGCCAACAGGCATCAATCATCCAAAGCTAAAGGAATACATAGTGCCCGACTTCCTCTCGCTAAACGAGGGTGATGAGCAACTGAAGGGCTATGATGCCTGCTTTTTTTGTGCCGGTGTGAGCAGCGTAGGCATGAAGGAAGCGGAATATACCCGCCTGACGTACGACACTGCTCTTGCGTTTGCCAAAGCGCTCAGTCCCAAACCTCAGATGTCCTTTATATATGTGAGCGGTGCCAGCACCGACAGCACGGAGAAAGGAAGAATGATGTGGGCAAGGGTGAAAGGCAAAACGGAGAACGACCTGATGAAGCTCCCTTTCAGGCAGGTGTTTGCGTTCCGCCCGGGACTGATGACTATTATAGAAGGGCAGCAACGAGTGCTTAAGCTATATAAAAGACTCTCGTGGCTGGTGCCGGTATTAAAACTTCTTATCCCATCGCGTATCAACAGCCTTCATCAGGTGGGGCAGGCAATGATCTATGCTTCGCAATACGGCTATGAGAAAAACATAATCGAAATAAGAGACATTACCACTCTTGCCAACAGAGCAAAAGAAAAGCTAAGTGCATCGTGATGGGTCGGTTGAACAGTGTGATGCGATGCGCCTCTTGAGTGCTATATTTGATCAAACAAAATGATGAGAACATTATCAATCTACATAGCTGTGAGTCTTGATGGCTACATCGCAAAGCCAAACGATGATTTAAGCTTCTTAAAGCTGGTAGAAAAGGAAGGAGAGGATTATGGTTACGGAGATTTTACAGCAACGATTGATACCATAATCGTTGGCAGAAAAACATACGACTGGGTGGCCAGAGAGGTGGGCACAGCGCATTATGATAACGGAGACCGGACGGTATATGTTATTACCCGAACGAAAAGGCCAGATGTTGGTAAGACAAAGTTTTATACAGGCAGCCTCACGGAACTGGTACATCAGTTGAAGCGTGAAGAAGGGAAAAACATTTATTGCGACGGTGGTGCAGAGATCATAAACGAGCTTTTAAAGGAAGACCTGATAGATGAGTTTATCATTTCAGTTATTCCGGTATTGCTTGGCGAGGGAACAAGACTTTTTAAAGACGGAAGACCTGAGCAATACCTTAAACTTATGCAAACCAAAACATTCGATACAGGGCTTGTGCAGCTGCATTATGGCCGATCATAAGCACCTCCTCTCGCTTTTGCAAAGCCGCCCGAATGTCGTAGCTTTCCTATTGATATTTTCATCTTCAATTCCGAATTATAGCCATGCCAGAAATGATCATAGAAGCACGAACTGCGGCCATCAGTCCGGCTGTGAAAGTGAAACGCATTCTACCTTTCCGCCTCCGCAGAATGGTTGGGCCTTTTATCTTCATGGATCATGCAGGTCCTATTTCGGAGATACCATCCCCGCCGTCTGAGCTGGATGTATTGCCCCATCCGCATATTGGTCTTTCTACGGTCAGCTACCTCTTCGGCGGACAAGTCACCCACCGCGACAGTCTGGGTGTAGAGCAAGTGATCCGTCCCGGTGAAGTGAACTGGATGACGGCAGGAAGAGGGATCGCCCACTCTGAAAGATTTGAAAATCCATCAGCCCTCAATGGCGGACTGGAGATGATACAAACCTGGGTGGCACTGCCGGAAAAAGATGAAGAAGACGCACCCTCCTTCGATAACTACAAGCCGGAAGAGCTACCGGTATTTACTGACAAAGGCGTATGGATGCGGCTGATAGCGGGCAATGCCTACGGACTGAGGAACAATGTAAGAACACATTCACCGATGTTTTACCTGCATGTTGTTTTAGAAGCCGGCGCTACGTTTGGCTTGCCAAAAGAACATGAAGAGAGAGGATTCTATATAGTAAAAGGCAGCGTAGAAGTATCCGGCACTACCTACGATCAGGGAAAGATGCTGGTGTTTGCCGCAAGTGATGATCCGTTGATCAGAGCAAAAGAGCACACTACACTCATGCTGCTCGGTGGTGAGCCTTTAGGTGAGCGTTTTATCTGGTGGAACTTCGTTTCCTCCCGCAGAGAGCGCATAGAGCAGGCAAAAGAAGACTGGAAGCAGGGCAGGATCATACTACCACCTAATGATAACAAGGAGTTTATACCCTTGCCCGACGACCATTCAAAGCCTGCAGGCAGCGCACCAAGGCCAGAGCCGCTGTCGTAACAAGGGATTACTGCAGCGTCGGAAACAACCCTTTAGATTGCCGCATAGCGCATCGGTCATGGTCATGCATTTGAACAACCTTTGTAGGAACAAAAATCAGTATTATGTCAGACAACAAAGTTTCATTACACAGAGTGCTTAAGGCCTCACCTGAAAAAGTGTTTCGGGCATTCACCGACGAAAAGGCAATGGCAGCATGGCTTCCGCCTTACGGGTTTCTTTGTACCGTTCATGAGATGGATGTGAAAGAGGGAGGTACATTCAGGATGTCATTCCACAATTTCTCAACAGGTAATAGTCATTCCTTCGGCGGCACTTATGTAACAGTAAAGCCCGGCGAATTCCTGAAATACACCGACAAGTTTGATGATCCTAGCA